>NZ_QAIM01000034.1:0-16155 GCF_003061035.1 Acidovorax sp. HMWF018 | reverse complement strand
GTGACGCCCCCTCCGGCAGCCGCGCCCCGCGCGGCGGCACCGCAGCGGGAGCGGCCCGCGCCGGTGTCCAGCAGCCCGGTCGCGCCGCGCTCCCCCGCCACAGACTCCGAACGGTCACGCCCTGCAGAGCTTGCCCCCCGTGAGCGTGTGCCTGCGGCCCCAGCGCCGCGTGTACCCGACATGGCTGCGGCCAGTCCAGCTCCTTCAGCAGCACCGGCGGCTACGGGCACCGTGTTCGCCCAGGCCGACCTGCCCGAGGCTGTGCGGGCGCAGTTACCGTCGCTCAAGATCTCTGGCGTCACCTATTCCAGCAACCCGGTGTACCGCATGGCCATCGTCAACGGCCAGGTGCTGCACGAGGGCGACCCGGCCGGGCCGGGCCTGCTGCTGGAGAAGATCGAGCCCGGCCGCACCATCTGGTCGTTCAAGGGCTACCGGTACGGGTTGGCTTCGCAATAGCAAAATTTGAGCGAAATAGACCAGTAGCGCTAGTGCAATATGCGCCTATTGCTATCTAATTAATAGCAATTGTGCGGGCATCCGCTGCGCCAGCTGCGCCGCTCACATCAGCGCAGAACTGGCGGGACCCAGGGCTATCGCAAGAACCGCCCGTCGCGCCCCACCAGCGTGAGCTCCACAAAGCGCGAGGCGTTGCGGTCCGGCGTGCTGGCGCTGATCTCGAACCCGCCCAGGTCCCACTTTTTCAGGTTCCAGGTGGCGTCGATGAAGGCCGCGCGCGTGGGGTTGCGGCCTGCGCGCTGCAGGGCCTCGGCAAACACGCGGGCGTTGATGTAGCCCTCCAGCGCCAGGTGCGAGGGCTCGGCCGTGGCGCCCGAGGCCTTCCAGGCGGCCTGGAACTCGCGCACCACCGGCATCACCACGTTGGAGGGCAGGGGCACCACCTGCGAGATTGCCATGCCCGTGGCGTCCGCGCCCAGGGCTTTGACGGTGGCCGGGGTGCCCATGACCGACAGCGCGTACAGCGTCACGCCCCGCTTGAGCGCGCGGAACGCCTTCACAAACTCCAGCGTGGGCTTGCCCGCCAGGCCAATCACGATGGCCTCCAGGTTGCCGCCCGCCAGCTTGGCTGCGGCGCTGCCCGCGTCCGAGGCGTTGTTCTCCACCGTCACCGTGGTGGCTTCGGGCAGTTTCAGCCGGTCCATCGACTGCTTGGCGGCGTTGAACACCTCTTTGCCGAAAGAGTTGTTCTGGTAGACGATGCCAATGCGCTGGATGCCGATGGTGGACAGGTGCTGCACCAGTTTTTCGGCCTCGTCGGCATAGCTGGCGCGGATGTTGAACACGTTGCGGGCGTTCTTGGTGCGGCTGAGCTGCGCGCCGGTGAAGGGCGCAAAAAACGGGATGCCGCTCTCGATCACCTTGGGCAGCATGGCGTCGATCATGGGCGTGCCCATGCAGTTGAACAGCGCAAAGTACCCAGGGTCGGCCAGAAACTGCTCCACATTGGCCAGCGCCTTGGGCACGTCGTAGGTGTCATCCTGCGTGACGAGTTCGACGGCCTTGCCATGCACGCCGCCGCGCGCGTTGATGCCCGCAAATGCGGCCTTGGCGCCCTGGTGCATGGCCGAGCCCAGGTCGCCCAGCGGGCCGGTGAGGGCGGTGGATTGCGCAATCTTGATCGCGCCCTCCTGCGCGCGGGCCGCGCCGCTCCAGCCCAGCCCGGGCAGGCCGACGGCCGCTGCGGTGGCGGCTGCGGCGGCCAGCACCTGACGGCGGGCCAGGGGGCGCGGCGCGGTGGGCGCGGGTGGGACGGTGCGTGCGGTGATGGAAGGGTGTTGGGTCATGGTGCTTGTCTCCTCGGGGGCTCCGGCCCTGTACGGGCGGGGCGCGAGGCGACATCATCCCGTCACGATTGGCATTTTTTTGTCGGTCTGGCGACAATTGGGATCGTGGTATTCCCGCATGCCGAGGCGGCCGCGGGGCACCCTTTTTCGTGAGAACCTTTGCGCCATGGACCCACGCACCCACCAGGACCTGTCGCTGCACCAGCGGCGCCGTTCGCCCACGCCGCAGGAGCTTGACGGTATTCCGTGGCTCGACTTGCTGCTGCCCGCCGAGCGAGAGCGCGCCGTGGCCTCGTTGCTGGTGGGGGACGCCAAGGCGGGCGACTATGTGTGCCGCGTGGGGCGCCCGGTGACCTACTGGTTTGGGGTGGTGGAGGGCCTGCTCAAGATGAGCACCGACAACGCCCAGGGCCAGACCATGACCTATGCGGGCCTGCCGCCCGGCGGCTGGTTTGGCGAGGGCACCACCATCAAGCGCGAGCCCTACCGCTACAACATCCAGGCCCTGCGCAAGAGCGTGGTGGCCGGGCTGCCGATTGACAGCTTTCACTGGCTGCTGGACCACTCCATCGGCTTCAACCGCTTTGTGATGAACCAGCTCAACGAGCGCCTGGGCCAGTTCATTGCAGCCCGCGAGATCGACCGCCTGAACAACCCCGATGTGCGTGTGGCGCGCAGCCTGGCGTCGCTGTTCAACCCCGTGCTGTACCCGGGCGTGGGCGAGGTGCTGCGCATCACGCAGCAGGAGCTGGCCTATCTGGTGGGGCTGTCGCGTCAGCGGGTGAACGAGGCGCTGGCGGCGCTGGAGGCGCAGGGGGCGATCCGGGTGGAGTACGGCGGCCTGCGGGTGCTGGACCTGGCGGCGCTGCGATCCAGTGTGACACCCCCCTGAGGCGCTGTGCGCCTTCCCCTTGAGGGGGCGCGCCCTCGCCGCGGGGCGGTCCTTGCTTGGCGCCCCTGGCGTGGAGTGCGCCCGATTGAAAGTCCCGTCAGCTACGCGGCAGTGCGGGAGCGCGGGATGATGGGGCTGAGGCCAGGTGGCGCGGGGCTGCCGTGCGCGTGGGCGCTGGCACTGCGGTGGGCGATGCGGAGGCGCTGGCCGTGCCCCAGCTGTTTTCGTCGCCGCCGTCGCGCGTCAGTCGGAAGGTACCCACCATCTGTGTCAGGCGTCCGGCCTGGTCCTTGAGGCTGTCGGCAGCGGCTGCGCCTTCCTCCACCAGGGCGGCGTTCTGCTGGGTCATTTCTTCCAGCGCACCCACCGACTGGCTCACATGCCCGATGCGCTGGCTTTGCTCCTGCGTGGCCGCCGTGATCTCGCCCATGATGTCGGAGACGCGGCGCACCGACTGCACCAGTTCTTCAATCGTCTTGCCGGCGTGGTTGACGAGCGTGCTGCCCTCTTGCACCTGGTCCACGCTGGTTCCGATCAGCGCCTTGATTTCGCGCGCGGCCTGGGCCGAGCGCCCCGCCAGGTTGCGCACCTCGCCCGCCACCACCGCAAAGCCGCGGCCCTGCTCGCCCGCACGGGCGGCTTCCACCGCCGCGTTCAGCGCGAGGATGTTGGTCTGGAACGCGATGCCATCGATCACGCTGATGATGTCGGCGATCTTGCGCGAGCTGGCGCTGATGGTGTCCATGGTGCGCACCACCTGGCCCACCACTTCGCCGCCGCGTGTGGCCGCATCGGACGCGGTGGACGCGAGCTGGTTGGCCTGGCGGGCCGAGTCGGCGCTTTGCGACACCGTGCCGGTCAGGTCCACCAGCGCTGTCGCGGCGCCCTGCAGGTTGTGCGAGGTCTGTTCGGTGCGCTGGCTCAGGTCCAGGTTGCCCGAAGCCACTTCCGAGCTGGCCACCAGGATGGAGTCGGCGGTCTGGCCGATTTCGCCCACCAGGGTGCGCAGGCGCTCCTGCATGGCGGCAATGGCTTCGAGCAGGCGGCCGGTTTCGTCGTGGATGCGCACTTCGACCTGCGAGGTGAGGTCGCCGCGTGCAATGCGCTCGGCCACCACGACTGCGCGGCCGATGGGGGCGGTGATGCTGGCCGTGATGCGCCAGGCAATCAGCGCGCCCAGCCCGATGGCCAGCAGCACCAGCAGCCCACCCACCACGCGGGCACTGCTCTGGGTTTGCTCTGCCGAGACGGTGGCCTCGGCATTCAAGGTGTTTTGCAGCTCGATCAGTTCGCGCAGCTTGGCGCGCCAGGCGGTTTCTGCGGGGGCCACGCGTGTCATCAGCGCCAGCGTGGCGCTCACGGTGTCGCCGTCGTCAGCGGCCTTGATGGCGCTGTCCAGTTCGGGGCGGGTCTTGCCGCCCAGGGCCTGCACCTCGGTCAGCAGCTTGAGTTCTGCGGGGGTGGCCGTGGCAGGGGTGAGCAGCTGGGTCAAAGCGGCTTCTTGCGTGGCGTATTCCTTGAGCGTCTTGCCCACGGCCACGATCTGCTCACGCGCCTGCTTGGGGTCGATGTCGTTGAGCATGGCGGCGGAGCGGCTCTGAATGCCGATGGCGCTCACGCTTTCCAGCATGCCGTTGACCAGCTTGGCCTTGTTGGCACCCACGCCGGTGATCTGCGTCATCTGATCATGCACTTTGCCCACGGACAGCTGGCCCACTGCCGCCACCGCCACCAGGAGCACCAGCATGCAGCCAAACCCCAGGCTGAGCCGGCTGGAAATCGACAGGGATTGGAAGGTGGAAGCAGCCGGCATGGGGGTCCTTGGGTATCGAAAAGGATCAAAGCGTGATCAAACGGGGGCCTCTGCGCAAAGCAATAACGGTGCCCACCGGCCGCCGCGCGTCCGTTGAACGGGCGCTGGAGTCGGTGCAGTGTAGGCAATAACAACAAAATGTGTCATGAGCGTTGAGGATGGTCCCATGCCCGATCTGCATAGCCGCATTTGTTACAAATACCGCGACGCACGACCCTGGTGCACTGGCGCCAAAGTGCAACAGAAGGTGGCGCTGAAATTATTCGCAAAACCTTCGCGGGCGCCGGTAATGAATGCCTGTTTTGCTATCAAAAACAAAGTGAATGTGGGGCTTGGGGTTTGCCCTTGCCCACACCACGGGCGCTACCGATCAGGTATAAACCTGTAACACTTGCGAGGTCTTTCATGCATCCGTTTTTTCCCTCTTCCACGCTGCGCACCGCCCTCGCTGCAGCCGCCCTGGCCTTGCTGGCCGGCTGTGCGGCACCCCGGCCCGACACCGGTTTGCGCGAAACCCTGGTGGCCGTGACGGCCTCGCATGAGCTCATTACCTTCCAGGCCGCGCAGCCCGAGCGCATCCTGGAGCGGCGCCCCGTGACGGGCTTGGCGCCCGGCGAGCGGCTGGTGGGCATCGACTTCCGCGTGGCCAAGGGCGTGCTCTATGCGCTGTCGCAGGCGGGCCGCCTGTACACGCTCGACATCCCCACTGGCGCGCTGCGCCTGGTGGGCCCTGCACCCGCCGCGCTGGCGCTGCAAGGCGCAGTCTTCGGCTTTGATTTCAACCCGGCAGCCGACCGTATCCGGGTGGTGTCCAACACCGGACAGAACCTGCGTCTGCACCCCGACACCGGGGCGGTGGTCGATGGCGACACTGCGGTGGAAGGGGTGCAGCCCGACCCCAGCCTGCGCTACGCCTGGGGCGACGTCAACGCCCGCCGTAGGCCCGACATTGCCGGTGCCGCCTACACCTACAACCCCAACGACAGCAAGATCACCACCAACTACGCCATCGACCGTGCGCTGGGCGTGCTGGTGATGCAGGGCTCGCGCGAGGGCACCCAGCCCGTGGTGTCGCCCAACGCCGGGCAGCTGCGCACCGTGGGCCCCCTGGGGCTGGGGCCGCTCACGGACGTGAGTTTTGACATCGCCGACGTGGGCAACACCGCCCTCATCGCCGTGCGCACCGCCGCCGATACCCAGACCCGGCTGCACCAGGTGGACCTGGCAACCGGCGCCACCCGCCCCCTGGGCCCGGTGGGCGATGGCGCGCCCCTGGTGGGCCTGGCGATCGAACCATGAGGCCGGACGGCCTGCCGACGCTGCGGCCGCGCGCGGTGCGCCAAGCCTTGCGTCACGCCATGCGTACCTCGTCAGCGGCACTCGCTGCGCTGGCGTTGGTGGCCGGCGGCGCGCAGGCAGGCACCGTGCAGGTGGATGTGTCCGACGCTGCGGGCAAGCCTGTGGCCGATGCGGTGGTGTTCTTGGACTCGGCCGAGGCGCGCAAGCAGGTCAAACCGCTGACCGGTGTGGAGATGGCGCAGGAGAAACGGCAGTTTGTGCCCGGCCTGCTGGTGGTGCCGGTGGGCACCGAGGTGCTGTTCCCCAACCGCGACTCGGTGCGGCACCATGTGTACTCCTTCTCGCCGGCCAAGAAGTTCGAACTCAAGCTCTACAGCGGCACGCCATCCAACCCGGTGTTGTTTGACAAGGCCGGTGTGGTGGCCCTGGGCTGCAACATCCATGACCAGATGGTGGGCTGGGTGCTGGTGGTGGACACGCCGTACTACGCCCGTACCCCCGCCGCCACGGGCAAGGCGCAGCTCGACAATGTGCCGCCCGGCACCTACACGCTGCGCACCTGGCACACCCGCCTGCCGGTGGGTGCCCCAGCCCTGGAGCAGGCGCTGACCGTGCCCGCTACAGGCTCCGCCACGGCGTCTGTGCGCATGACGGGGTTGCAACCTTGAAGCGGCTGCGCCTGGCCCGGCGCAGCCTGATCCTGCGGTTGGTGGGGTTGTCGCTGCTGCTGCTGCTCATCGTGCAGGCGGCAGGGTTTGCCGTGGTGCGGGCCTCCATCGACCGCAATGCCCGCGCCCAGATCGCGCGGGCCCTGGACCTGGACGAAAACATCTGGCGCCGCCTGCTCGACCAGAATGCCGAGCAGCTGCGCCAGGGATCGGCTCTGCTCGCGGCTGACTATGGCTTTCGCTCGGCGGTCAACTCGGGGGACGAGGAAACCATCCAGTCGGTGCTGGAGAATCATGGCAGCCGCATCGGCGCAGCCGTGACTGCGCTGCTCGGAACGGACCTGGAGCTGCGTGCGGTCAGCCTGTCCGACAGCATGGAGCAATTCCCGGCCACGCTGCGGCAGGTGGTGCCGCGCCTGGCGCAGCAGCCCCAGGGCAGCCAGATTGCGGTGATGGATGGCGTGCCCTACCAGTTCGTGATGGTGCCCATGCGTGCGCCGGTGGTCATTGGCTGGGTGTTGATGGGTTTTCGCATCGACCAGTCGCGTGCCGACGAAATGCGGCAGCTCTTGTCGGTGCATGTGGCCCTGATGATCAAGTCCCCGGAGGGAGCGATGACCCTGTCGGTCAGCACCTTGCCCGCAGATGCGCGGGCCTTGCTGCTGAGCACCGGTGGCGCGGCAGGCGAGCTGCAGACAGTCGAGGGCACCTTGCTTGCGCGCTCCAGCAAGCTCGACAGCGTGGGGGGAGAGGTGCACTCGCTGCTGCTGCGTTCGGTGGACGAGGTGGTGGCGCCTTATCGCCAGCTGCAGGTGTTGCTGGCCATCATCACCGTGGCGGGTGTGCTGCTGTTTGCGGCAGGCACGGGCCTGGTGGCGCAACGGCTCACCACGCCCCTGCGCTCGCTGCTGGCTGCCACGCAGCGGCTCTCGCGCGGTGAATACGATGTGCCGCTGGAGCATACCGACCGCACGGACGAGATAGGCAACCTGGCGCGTTCGTTCGACCACATGCGCGTGGACATCGGCGCGCAGCAAACCGAAATCCGCCGCCTCGCCTACTGGGACCGCTTGACGGGCCTGCCTAACCGGGAGCGCTTTCGTGACGCCGTGGTGCAGGCCATCGCCGCAAGTGCCGATCCTGCGCAGCCGCTGGCAGTGCTCACGCTGGACCTGGACCGGTTCAAGCATGTCAACGACGTGCTGGGCTACGCCTTTGGCGACCGCCTGCTGCAGGCCGTGGCCGAGCGTCTGAGCCAGCAGGTGCGTTCGCCCGAAGACATGGTGGCGCGCCTGGGGGGCAATGAGTTCGCCATCCTGCTGCAGCGCGCCGATGCCGCTGCGGCACACGAGATTGCCCAGCGCATCAACCAGTCGTTCGAGGAACCGCTGGCCTTTGAGGACCAGACGGTAGACCTGAGCGCAGGCATTGGTTTTGCCTGCTGGCCGGGCAATGCGGGTGACGCCGACACGCTGCTCAGCCGCTCTGAAATCGCCATGTATGCCGCCAAGCGCAAGCTCAGCGGAGCCCTGCAGTACGACGCAGCGTTTGATTCGTCCAGTGCGCAGACCCTGTCGCTGCTGACCGAGCTGCGCCACGCCGTGGAGCACCATGAGCTGCGCCTGTACCTGCAGCCCAAGGTGCCCTTGCACGGGCAGCCGGGCCTGGCGGCCGAGGCGCTGGTGCGCTGGCAGCACCCGCAGCGCGGGCTGGTGCCGCCCATGCAGTTCATCCCGTTTGCCGAGCAGACCGGGTTTGTGCGCCACCTCACGCTGTGGATGTTTGAAGAAGTCGCGCGCCTGCTGGCCGACCCGCGCACGCAGGGCCTGCCGCTCAGGGTGTCGGTCAACCTCTCTACCCGCGACCTTCTCGACCCCGAGCTGAGCCACCGGCTCGCTGACATCCTGGCGCGCCACGGAGTGGCGGCCAGTGCCTTTTGCCTGGAGATCACCGAAAGCGCGATCATGGACGATCCGCAGCGCGCCGAGGCCATGCTCAACCGCCTGTCGGAGCAGGGTTTCAAGCTGTCCATCGACGATTTCGGCACGGGCTACTCGTCGCTGGCCTACCTCAAGCGCCTGCCGGTCGATGAGCTCAAGATCGACAAGTCGTTTGTGATGGGCATGGAGACGGGCGAAGACGACGCGATGATCGTGCGCTCGACCATCGACCTGGCGCACAACCTCGGGCTCACCGTGGTGGCCGAAGGCGTGGAGACCGCCGCCATCCTGGAGCGCCTGCGCCTCCTGACCTGCGACGAGGCACAGGGGTATCACATTGCGCGGCCCCTGCCGGTGGATGATTTCCTGGCCTGGCAGGCCCGCCAGGGGTAGCTGGCGCCAGGCCGTTGCATCTCAGTTTGGGGGCTAAGAACCTGTTCAAAGCAGTTCACAGGCGAAAATACACGCAATGTCTTCCTCCTCCTCTCGCCCGCCCGCGGGCTCCGCTGCTGCCCCAGCCTCTGACGCTGGCGGCTCCACGCCTGTTTCTTCCTCTGCGCCTGCCGCGCGTCCTTTGCTGCGCCGCCCGACCCTGGCGGCCAAGCCTGCGCCTGCACGGCCTGCGCCGCCACCCAGGGCCCCCCGTCCCTCCCGCGCTCCAGCGCCGTCCAGCTACCGCGTCGCGTCAGGCGCCTTTGTGGCGCCCGTGCGCCAGGTGCCTGCGCCTGCCACCAGCACCGTGGGGGGCTTGCCCACCTCGCGCCTGAACAAGCGCATGGCCGAGCTGGGCCTGTGCTCGCGCCGCGAGGCCGACGACTGGGTGGAGCAGGGCTGGGTCAAGGTCAACGGCGTGGTGGCGACCATGGGCCAGCAGGTCACGGCGGCCGACCGCATCGAGGTGGACAAGATTGCCCAGGGTTTCCAGGAGCAGCGCGTCACCATCCTGCTGAACAAGCCCATTGGCTATGTGAGCGGCCAGGCCGAGGACGGTCACACGCCCGCCGTGGCGCTGATCAACCCCCGCACCCACTGGCGCGATGACCCCAGCCGCAACCGCTTCTCTCCGCCGCAGCTGCGGGGCCTGGCACCTTGCGGGCGGCTCGATATCGACTCGGTGGGCCTCTTGGTGCTAACCCAGGACGGCCGCGTGGCCCGGCAGATCATTGGCGAGGACTCCGAGATGGAAAAGGAGTACTTGGTGCGCGTGGTCTACCAGGCCCCCGGTCAGGCGGTGCCACGCCACCCCGGCGAGCGCTCCGCGCCGCTGCAGGAAATCGACGAGCGTGACCCGGTCAGCACCAATGTGCAGGCGGTGTTTCCCAGAGAGTTGCTGGAACGCCTGCGCCATGGCCTGAGCCTGGACGGCGAACCGCTCAAGCCCGCCAAGGTCGATTGGCAAAACCCCGAGCAGCTGCGGTTTGTGCTCACCGAGGGCAAAAAACGCCAGATCCGCCGCATGTGCGAACTGGTGGGGCTCAAGGTGGTGGGTCTCAAGCGCATCCGCATCGGCCGGGTGACCTTGGGCAACCTGCCGGTGGGGCAGTGGCGTTATCTTTCGCCCAACGAGCGGTTCTGAGAGCCCCGGGCTCCCTGACATTTTTTAAACGGAGCCCTTTCATGCCCCCACCGTCCACACCCCGGCTGCGCAAGCCTGCTGCTTCTGCCCCTCCGGTCGACGGCGCCATTGCGGCGAAGGCCAACCCGCTGCGCCAGTTGCGGGCGTCCGACCTGCGCGGTGTCGCGCGCCTGGCCGCGCAGGCCACCACCGGCATCAGCCGGGTGGCCGAGGGGGTGCACCAGTCGGTGCTGGGCACGCTGGGGCTGCCGGGCGGTGCCCAGCCGGGTCGTACGCGGGGGCTGACCGGGTTGGTGTACCAAAGCATCCGGGGGGTAACGCAGCTGGTGGATGCGGGCCTGCAAGCCGGGCTGGCGCGGCTGGAACCGTTTTTTGCTCCGGTCACGCCATCCGCCGCAGTGCATTGGGAGCGCGAGGCGGTCATCGCCGCGCTCAACGGCGTGATGGGCGACCGCCTGCAACGCGACGGCAACCCGCTGTGCACGCAGATGGGCTGGTACCAGCAGGGTCGGCCCCTGGACTTGTGCGCGCTGGCTGCACCGGGCGCCGCCACGGGCAAGCTCCTGGTGCTGGTGCATGGCCTGTGCATGAACGACCTGCAGTGGCTGCGCCACGGTCACGACCATGGCGCCCATCTGGCCGAGGCCCTGGGCTATACCCCTGTCTACCTGCGCTACAACACCGGCCAGCACACATCCACCAACGGTGCCGAGTTATCGGCCCTGCTTGCATCCCTGGTGGCTTCGTGGCCCGTGCCGGTGACGGAGCTGTCCATCCTGGCCCACAGCATGGGTGGGCTGGTGGCGCGCAGCGCCTGCCACCATGCCGCACAGGCCCTGGCAGGCTCCGGCGGCTGGCTGCCCCGGATGCGCCACCTGGTTTTTCTGGGCACCCCGCACCACGGCGCGCCCCTGGAGCGCGCGGGCCACTGGGTGGATGTGCTGCTGGGCAGCACCGCGTACTCACGCCCCTTTGCCCGCCTGGCCCAGTTGCGCAGTGCGGGCATCACCGACCTGCGCTACGGCCATGTGCTCGATACGGACTGGCTGGGGCGGGACCGCTTTCGCAAAAGCCCAGACCAGCGCACCCCCGTGCCGCTGCCTCCCGGAGTGGCATGCCACGCGGTGGCGGCCACCCTGGCTGCGCGGCGCAGCCCGGTGGGCGAGCGGCTGGTGGGGGACGGGTTGGTGCCCTTGCACAGTGCGCTGGGCATCCACGATGATCCCGAAAGGACGCTGGGCTTTGCCAAGGCCCGGCAGGCGGTGTTCTGTCGCCTGGGCCACCTGGACCTGCTGGCAGATGCGGGCGTGGCGCGGCAGCTGCAGGAATGGATGCAGGTATGAGTACCTGGGCGGCCTGCTTTTTGACGCAGGCGGCGCTTGCCAGGGGCCGGGGCGCGGCTACCATGTCGCGGTGCGCTACGTAACAAGGAGAATTTAGTGAGTGATGCGAAATACCGCCTGGTGACCCGCAGTGACTTTGACGGCCTGGTCTGCGCGGTGCTGCTCAATGAGCTGAACCTGATCGACGAGATCACTTTTGTCCACCCCAAGGACATGCAGGACGGCAAGGTGCCTATCACCAGCCGCGATATCACCACCAACCTGCCCTACGTGCCGGGTGCGCACCTGGTGTTCGACCACCACGAGTCCGAAACCATCCGCAACTCGGGTCGCCGTGACGAGAACCACATCATCGAGGCCCACGCTCCCTCGGCCGCGCGCGTGGTCTACAACCACTATGGCGGCAAGGCCGCGTTCCCGCGCATCACCGACGAGATGATGGCCGCCGTGGACCAGGCCGACTCGGCGCAGTATTCACGCGACGACATCCTCAACCCCCAGGGCTGGGTGCTGCTGAACTACCTCATGGACTCGCGCACGGGCCTGGGGCGTTTTCGGGAGTTCCGCATCAGCAACTATGCGCTGATGATGGACCTGATCCAGTATTGCCGCGACCACACCATCGACGAGATCCTGGCGCTGCCCGATGTGCAAGAGCGCGTCAACCTGTACCGCGAGCACGCCCCCAAAGCCCAGGCCCAGCTGCAAAGCTGTGCCATTCGCATCGGCAACCTGGTGGTGCTGGACCTGCGCGACGAGGAAACCATCTGGGCCACCAACCGGTTCATGATCTATGCGCTGTTTCCACAGTGCAACATCTCCATCCACGTGATGTGGGGCCTGCAGAAGCAGAACACGGTGTTTGCCACCGGCAAGTCCATCCTGGACCGCAGCAGCAAGACCCACGTGGGTAACCTGATGCTGGAGTTTGGCGGCGGCGGCCACGCGGCGGCGGGCACCTGCCAGGTGGCCAACGACAAGGCCGACACCATGCTCAAGACGCTGATCGAGCGCATCACCACCGACGGCTGAGCCGTGAGGCCCCGCCGGGCGGTCAACGACCGCCATGCCTGGCCCTTGAAAAACGGGCGCACGCCCCTACATCACGCCTGCTGGTTCGGCAGGCGTGATTTTTTGTGCCGATCCCATTCGTATTCGTTCAGACCGATTTCCATAGAGAGAACCCCTCCATGAGCAAGCAAACCCTGTCGTTCCAGGCCGAAGTGGCCCAGCTGCTGCACCTGGTCACCCATTCGCTGTATTCCAACCAGGAAATCTTCCTGCGCGAGTTGATCTCCAACGCGTCGGACGCCTGCGACAAGCTGCGTTTTGAAGCGCTGGACAAGCCCGCCCTGTACGAAGACGCGCCCAACCTCGAAGTGCGCGTGACCTTCGACAAGGCCGCCAAGATGCTGACCATCACCGACAACGGCATCGGTATGAGCCAGCAGGAGGCCATCGACCACCTGGGCACCATTGCCAAGAGTGGCACCAAGGACTTCATGGGCAAGCTCAGCGGCGACCAGAAGGCGGACGCCCAGCTCATCGGCCAGTTCGGCGTGGGCTTCTACTCCGGCTTCATCGTGGCCGACAAGATCACGGTGGAATCGCGCCGTGCGGGCCTGAAGGCCGACGAAGGCGTGCGCTGGATCAGCGGCGGGACGGGCGACTTTGAGGTGGAAACCATCACCCGCGCCCCGCGCGGCACCAGCATCATCCTGCACCTGCGCGACGACGCCGAGGAATACCTCAATGCCTGGAAGCTCAAGCAGGTCATCGCCAAATACTCCGACCACATCAGCCTGCCCATCCTGATGGAAAAGGAAGAGTGGAAAGACGGCGAGCTGATCAACCCAAACGACGAAAACGGTGGCCGCCAGCCCGGCGGCATGGTCAAGACGGGCGAGTGGGAAACCATCAACAAGGCCAGCGCCCTGTGGACGCGTCCCAAGAAGGACATCACCGACGAGCAGTACGCCGAGTTCTACAAGACCATCAGCCACGACCACGAAGCCCCACTGACCTGGGCGCACAACCGCGTGGAAGGCAACACCGAATACACGCAGCTGCTGTACATCCCCGCCAAGGCGCCGTTCGATTTGTGGAACCGCGACAAGAAGGCTGGCGTGAAGCTGTATGTGAAGCGTGTGTTCATCATGGACGACGCCGAAGCGCTGATGCCCACCTACCTGCGCTTCGTCAAGGGCGTGATCGACTCGGCCGACCTGCCGCTGAACGTGAGCCGCGAGCTGCTGCAGGAAAGCCGTGACGTGCGGTCCATCCGCGAAGGCTCCACCAAGCGCGTGCTCTCGATGCTGGAAGACCTGGCCAAGCACGACAAGCACGACGCCGCAGCGGGCGCCGACGGCGTGACCGACGTGGTGGATGCCGACGACAAGGCCAAGGAAGGCAAGTACACCGCGTTCTACGCCGAGTTTGGCGCCGTGCTGAAGGAAGGCCTGGGTGAAGACTTTGGCAACCGCGAGCGCCTGGCCAAGCTGCTGCGTTTTGCATCCACTACCAGCGACGCCGTGACGGTCGGTTTTGCCGATTACAAGGCCCGCATGAAGGAAGGCCAGGAGGCGATTTACTACATCACTGCCGACACCCTGGCCGCCGCCAAGAACAGCCCACAGCTCGAAGTCTTCAAGAAGAAGGGCATCGAGGTGCTGCTCATGACCGACCGCGTGGACGAGTGGGCGCTGAACTACCTGCACGAGTTTGACGGCACGCCGCTGCAAAGCGTGGCCAAGGGCGCGGTGGACCTGGGCAAGCTGCAGGACGAAGCCGAGAAGAAGGCCGCCGAAGAAGCTGCCGAAGCCTTCAAGCCTGTGCTGGCCAAGCTGAAAGAAGCGCTCAAGGACAAGGCCGAAGACGTGCGCGTGACCACGCGCCTGGTCGATTCACCCGCCTGCCTGGTGGTGCAGGACGATGGCATGAGCACCCAGCTGGCGCGCATGCTCAAGCAGGCCGGCCAGCAGGCGCCCGAGACCAAGCCTGTGCTGGAGGTGAATGCCGAGCACGCGCTGGTCAAGAAGCTCGATGGCAGTGTGCACTTCCACGACCTGGCGCACATCCTGTTTGACCAGGCCCTGCTGGCCGAGGGCGGCTTGCCAGAAGACCCTGCGGCGTACGTCAAGCGCGTGAACGCGCTGCTGGCCTAAGGTTCTCGCAGGTGGTGGGCAGGTGCGCCCCCGGGGCGAAATCTGCTTTCACCCCGCGTGAATAGGGGCTGGGAAGCCATTCAAAGTGAAACCCCGGGGCTGGATTGCTCCCGGGGTTTTCTTTGGCCGCTGCGGGGCCAGCTCACTCCGGCGGCTGAGCCTGCTCCAGCAGCCGCGCATACACCTGGTTGCGCTCTTGTGGGGCTGCATCCATCAAAGTCTTGAGGGCCTCATCGGGTAGCCGCATGCCGCGACGCCGGTCGGTTGCCACTGGCAGATTGCGCCAGCCGGAGAGCACCAGCCAGTCCCACAACTCCCCCGAAATCCGATGGGTGACCGCCATCTTCAGCGCCTCCCGTTGGATGTCCGTGCCGACCGCAGGCACCTGCCCCACCGGCGCGGGGCGGCGTGTCTGTCGGATCGAAAAAACGTTGCGTATCCAGTCCTTCATGGGCGGGGGGGCGTGTTCATAGGGTGCAGCATAGCCCACCGTGTTGGCTTTGCTCAAGCCTCACGGGCCTTGCATAACGCCGCACAACGCTGCCGTCCGCAGCGGAGTTCACTGCGTTGGCGTGCGCGGAATGTCCTGCGCTCCAACGCGTGAATCACTGAAGCCCTGATGGCCTGCGCGGGCCAAGGAAACCAAGGGCCGCGCCTTCTCCCGCCGAATTGATCACCACAGCACTGCACGCGAGTGGTGCGAACGATACGCATTGCGTCACGCAATGGTTAACGATTGTTGCCCCGCAGCAATGCGCCTGTTTCGTGGCTAGATTCGAGTGCTGCTTCAGCCACCAAGGCTGGGCTTCTTCGCGGTCTCCCCTCACACCGATTTTTACCAACCCGAAAAGGGGCTGGTGAGGTTGCGGCGTGGCCAAAAACTTGAGCTGTTCATCACTTCAGGACCAACTATGTTCAATCCGTTGTCGCGCCTCTTTGTGGGCGCGCATCCGCCCAGTAGACAGATACAGGAATTTGACGGTACTACGCAGCCCGAGCAGGGCATGCGCCATCAACGCTGGGCGGCGAAATCCCGCCGGGCATCCCGCGCCTTGCGCCGGTTTGGCTGGCTGCTGCTGGCGAATGGATTGGTCGCGGGCGCTGCCCTGGCGCAGTCTGCGGACCTGGTGGTGAACCACGCAGACTCTCCGGACCCGGGCCCAGCTGGCGGCATCTTCACGTACACGCTGCGCATCGACAACAACGGACCCAATGGGGCGGTGGGTGTCACGTTGACAGACACCTTGCCCGCAGGTTCCGTCTTCATTGATGTGAACACGACCGCAGGCACCTGCAACCAGGCTGGCGGCACGGTCAGTTGCGCCTTGGGCGACATTCCGTTCAATGCCAATCAAACGGTGACGGTGCGCGTGCGCTTGCCTTCGGCTGGGGTGTGGACCAACACCGCCACGGCGGGCAGCACCACTGCAGACCCCAACGCCAGCAATAACGTCAACAGCATCCAGGCCACAACGGCCACGCAAGCGGCTGACCTTTCGGTGTCTGCAGTTCCGTCTGTTGCCAGCGTGAATGCAGGCCAAGCTTACAGCTACGCATTGCAGGCTACCAACCAGGGGCCGGACGCGGCAGATGGCAGCCAGAGCATTAGCTTCACCGTGCCTGCCGGGGCTTTGATCACCGCAGCACCCTCGGGC
>NZ_QAIM01000328.1:0-4860 GCF_003061035.1 Acidovorax sp. HMWF018 | reverse complement strand
AAACGAGGGGACCCCCAATGGCGGCAAGGCCTTGCGCGACGCATCCCAGGGGCTCGCCAGTGGCCCAGTCCTTGCCGGTGATGAGGTTGGACAGGCTCAGCAGGTTTCCGAGAATTGGAACCGCGCTGAGCATGGGGGCCAAGGATTTGTTGATCACTTTGCCCGCAAAGGTGCGGCCGAGGAGCAGGTCTTGAACCTGGCGGTGCAGGTTGTCGAGAATAAGATCGCGAACCGAACGAATGCCATCGGCCTTGAATTGGTCAAGGAACTCCTTTGATGGCCCCATTCTCGTGCGCTCCGAGACGCTATCAGGGGCACCGAGTCCAACACGCTGCGTCTGGCGCTGAGATTCGGCGTAGTAATCCTTGGTGTCAAACTCGAAAGGCCGGTCCGTGGTGTTCGTGATCGTGATGGAGGGGGTCAGCAGTGTCTTGCCGACCGTCTGTGCGGCGATTCCGGGAGCGAGCATCGTGTAGTCGCTATCGTCCTCGGGGATGGCTCCAGGAACCGTTCCGTTCGTCACCTCATTCAATGTGTTGTCCGCAAGACCCTGCGCATGTTGCGGGTCGTTGCTCTCCGCATTTCGAAAGCCATCGATCAGGTTGAACTCTTGACCGCGGCGGTTCTTGACCGTCGTGAGAGCCCGCAGAACATCACCCAGGGGATTGGCCGTCTTTTCCAATTCCTGCATGTGATACTGCATGAATACCCGGTCCCCGTCCGGATATGCGCGGGCCATCATGTCCAGGTGCCTTTTGGAAACAGCTTTGGCGTGCTTGCCCTGTGTCCCAGCCTCGCGCAACGCCCACACAAGATATTGCATCGTGCGGCGTACATCACGATCTTCTTTTGCCAGTGCATAGAGACCACGGTAGACAGGTAGCAGGGGCTCGGGGATGAGTTGATCCACCTTGCGCAGCACGAATTTTTCCCGACTGCTAGGCGCTGGGAGGCTGGCGTCGAGGCAGTAGCCGCGCTGAGAAAACTCGACAGTGGAGCGAGGCGGAACGGTAACTACGGTGCCGTTGACCTGTGTGCGTGTTGCCGTCGCGCGCCCCTGCTTGGCGTTATCAAGCTGGTCGTATCCCATATCCATCAAGCGCAGCATCTTGGCGGTGGCCAGCGCAAGGGGGCCTGCCTGATCGAGCGCGATGTGCTTGGAGGCCAAAAATGGCTGCAGCTGCTGCTTCCACTGCATGCCGGCTTCTCGCAGATCTGCCTCCGTGGAGCCGCCACTGGCTCCGTTGATCAAGGCCTTGGCTTGCGCAGCAGAGGCAATTTCATCGGCGCTCAGCGGTGCCTTATTCAGGCTCGATGTCTTGGGCGCCGGGGGCGCGAAAACGTCATTGAAAACGGTGCCTTGGGTGGCGCATCCTGTCAAAACAGGACCTGCAGAGCTGAGGGCGAAGAACTGGAGAAACTTTCTCTTTTGCATTGGCGGTTTTCTGGATGTGCTTGAACGGGACCATAGACGCAAACGTTCGCAATGCGGTCGCGGGAATCGGTCAAAAAGTGCCGATATCCACCGTCTTAGTTGTCTGTTCGGCTACGGGATGAAATTTCAGACTACAGGGGATTACCTTCCCGTCAAGCGGCCGGGCTACGGCAGTGAGAATGCGTGCGCCACGCGATCACTACGCCTCTTGGCAATGACTTGTAGGGCCAAAAAAAAGGCCCATGGCTCCCCGAAGGAAGAGCATGGGCCTTTTGGCTCGTCGGTTTAGACCGCGCAAGCTTTCAGAACTCGCCTGCCGGACGGAATCCAGCGGGCGTAGTCCAAGTGCGAGGTTGTGCGTCCCAGTTGGCGCCCTGCTCGAACTGAGCGGGGGGTTGCTGGTACGGTTGTGCGTAGTTCACATTGGCATTTCCACTTTGGTAGTGGCCTGCTGTGCGAATAACGCGCGTCTGACCTCCTTGCTGCAGAACACGAACACTGTCGCCAGGGTTCAGTTGGTCTGCGGGCATAGGCTGCACCACGGCTGTCATCTGGCCGTTTGGCAACTGGATGATGACTTCCTGGGCATCCTTCTTGGCGATCTGCTGGGTGATCTTGTTCCCAGCGTATCCGCCAAATGCGGCCCCAAGGCCGGTCGCAATGACACGGCTTGTTGTGCTGGTGCGCTTACCTGCAGCAGCATTGGCGACGACGGCACCGAGAACCCCACCGATGGCAGTGCCAACGGTGCGTTCCTGGTAGCCAGGTTGTTCAACTTGAACATTGCGCGTCTGGACAACGGTTGCGTCCTGCACGTTGCCGCGCAGCTGCGCGGCGTTGTAGCCGTAGCCGCTTTGCGCCATGGCCCCCGTAGAGAAGGCAAGAGCAGCAAAGATCATCGCGCAGGCGCGAGCAAACACTTGAGTAGTCATGATGTTTCCAAAAGGAGAGCGTCCGCGTTGAATTGCGAACAGGGATGGTTGAAGTGAACCGAAGTTCAGTGTGCGAACACTGGCTTGGTTCTTGTGATCTCTGCGACGGCCAGGGCCGTAGCTCGATCGAAGTTCCAGTACGTGATTTGGTGCGAAACCGGGGTGGCTGGGTCTTGGACCTGGCCACTGACGATATCGACCGCGCTACCGCGGTAAATGAAACGCACGGGAGTGCCCCGCTCGACTTGCCGGGCCCGAAAGGTATTCAGGCTTTGCACGTCCAGCGGTTGCGGTGCTTCATCTGCCGAGGGCGAATGAAACGCTTGCGGCTGACTTTTCTGCATGGGAGAGGTTGAAAAACCGGACCCAGGCGCCCATAGGGCGCAAAGGCCCGTACGGGATTGGCACAGACGTGCCAGAGGATGGGGCGTGCACAGGGCACGCGCAGTTCACAGAGTGAAAGGCTTGGGGAATATAACGCGAATCTGCGCTTTGAGCAGCGCTTTGCTACTGAGCTGAAGGGCGCGGGGGCTACTTGTGAAGGATGCGCTCAGCCGTGGACGAGCTTCCATCCGTCCGGTGTGTTCTTCAACTTGAACATCATGGGACCTGATGTTTTCGACGCGAATTGCAGCTTGCCAATGAGTTCGGTGACCCCGTTGGTTTCCGCTTTGTTGGTCACGATGAAAGACTTGCTGGGTCCGCTTTCCTTGCAGATGGCGGTTGCCATCAGTTTTCCAAAGCTGGTTGCCTTGCCGTCGATATACACCTTGTCCATTGCAGCCTCGTCGTTCGCGCATGCTGCCTTCATGAAGCTGAGGATCGCGTCCTCCGGGGTGTTTGCCTTGTTGGAGGAGCAACCAGCGAGGGTCGCGGCTAATACGGCAGAAGCGAGAGCCAGTCTTGCGAGGGTGGAACTGTGTTTTTGCATGCTTTGATTTTCCACTTTCTACGCGGCTGTCAACCCTACTCCAGCGGTCTGACCGTGACTCCGGGCCCGGCGGCGGATACCAAGGCTTGTTTAGCCCGTTCCGCTTCTTTAGGGTCATCGAACGGGCCCATGCGCACGAGCACATCAGGGCCGCGCCGCACAAGTCGAGCCTGAAGGCCGAGGTTACGCAGATCACCTATCACTTTGTTTGCGGCGTCTGCAGACGGTAGCAGCCTTGATTCAATCAGCGGTAGCGCTGCGGTATTCCTGGGGGATGCTGCTTGGATAGGAAGATCCGCTTCCAGATGAGCGTCTTCCTTGGACTCAATCTTCGTTGCCGAGCGCACAGGCATGGGAGGCATAGGGCGCTCTGGCCAGAACAGGTGATTGGGGTTCCAGTTCGCTGTTTGAGTGGCTTCAATAGCGTCCTGCGCATCTGTACGGTACTTGGCAGCGAACCTTGGAACGGGCAATGCTGCAACCCAAAGCGCGATGGCCAGGGCAATGCCCGCGCCCGCGAAAACGCCGCACAGCATTGCCAACCAGAAGCGTCGTGATTTGCGCATTCAGCCCATGCGTTACTCAGAACCCGATCTTTTCCTTGAAGTCGAACTTGGGGTGTACGCGTGTCACCTTCTGAGCATCTTTGTCGAACCAGATTTGCACCCACTTGAGGTCAGTTCCGATCGTTGTCCAGAAGAGTTGAACGGCGTAGTCTTTGCGGATCGTCAAGTGGACCGCTGGTCGACACCGAAAGATCTCATTGACCTGGGCCGCACTCATGCCCTCTTCCACTTTGCTGAAGTTCGCTTCATTGAATGACTGCAGGGGGCACTTTTGGCCCCCGAAGTCCGATCCTATCGGCTGGTCAGCCTTGTCCTCCTGAGCGTAGCCTTGCGTGCACGCTGCAGCCAATAACGCAATGAGCGTAGCTTTCACCGGCAAACTGTTCATGACGTGACCACCTCACCGCCGATCCGGCTGGCACTGTCCTTGAGGTACAGCTCGTAGGCGTAGCTGAGGTCTCGCAGCAGCGATGCGGCCTCGTTTAGCGTCTGAACGTCACGCTCCAGTGCTGCGGTCTCGGTGGTCGCTGTTGCGAGGCGTTCCAGAGCCTGGTGCAGCGTTACTACGGCTGTCTCGCCCCGCCCGTCGATGTCACCGGAGGATCCCTGGAGGATTTCGGCGATTCGGTGCAAATGAGCATTGCAGCGAATCACATCCTTTTCCATCAGGACTCTTCTTTTTTCAGCCTCGCTCACGTATTGGCGTGCCTTCTGCTTGACGTGCGCGAATTTGCGGTGGCTGCGCCAGCGCGAATAGGCCAGCAGTCCGGACAAGCCGATGATGGGGGATGTGATTGCGATGAACGCGAACAAGGGGTCCACTGTCATGTCTGAGTCCTGCTCTACCAGGGGCGAGGGGTAACGTTGAAGAAGAGAACTGCACAGATCGCCAACCACGTGATGCAGCGGACGCAGACCTGAGCCGTCGATGTTCTTGATGCGGCTGTTATCCATGCAGCCGAGCCCACGAGGACTACAAAGTAGATCGAGGCCAAA
>NZ_QAIM01000327.1:0-6061 GCF_003061035.1 Acidovorax sp. HMWF018 | reverse complement strand
CCGCTGGCGGGCGCACGCCCCGCCGCGGCTGCCGCGGCACCTGTTTCTCCTGCTCCTTTGGCGCCCGCTGCGGCCCCGCTGGCTGCGCGCCGCCCGCTCGGTGCGGTGTCGGCCCCCGCGCCCCTCGTGTCTGCACCCGCACCGCTGGCTGCCACGCGGCCTGCCTCTTCTGCCCGCTTCGAACCCATCGAGGCCGACGAGGTGGCCGCGTTCAAGCGCGCGCTGGCCAACGCCGCAGGGTCATCGGCGGCCACGGCTGCGGCCGCCAAGCCAGGCGTGCCGGTGCGCTCCGGTCCGCTGCTGCCACCGTCCCAGCCCACAGGGTTTGAGGACACCGAAATGCCCGGTGCCGACGGTCCCGCTCCCGACCTCAGCAGCACCCAGTACGGCGAACTCAACTGATCCAGGGGTCATGTGGTGCACGCCCACAGGGGGCTGTGCACCCATGCCACGGCCCTCGGGTCAGTGCCCTGCAAAGTCCACCAGGGTGTACAGCGGCAGGCCCGCATCGCGCAGGCGCTGCGATCCGCCCAGCTCGGGCAAATCGACAATGGAGGCGCCTTCGGTGACGGTGGCCCCCAGTTTTTCCAACAGTTTCTTGCCGGCCATCATGGTGCCGCCGGTGGCGATCAGGTCGTCGATCAGCAGCACGCGGTCGCCAGCCTTCACGGCGTCGGTGTGCAGCTCCACGGTGGCGCTGCCGTATTCGAGTTCGTAGGTTTCCTCCACCGTGGTGAAGGGCAACTTGCCTTTCTTGCGGATGGGCACGAAGCCCACGTTCAGCTCGTAAGCCACCACGGCGCCCAGGATGAAGCCCCGCGCATCCAGGCCCGCCACCACGTCGGGGCGCAGCGCCTTGTCCATGTAGCGGTGCACGAAGGCATCGATCAGCACACGGAACACTTTCGGGTCCTGCAGCAGTGGCGTGATGTCGCGGAACTGCACGCCGGGCGCGGGCCAGTCGGGGACGGTGCGGATGTGCTGGCGAAGGTACTGGTTGACGCTGAGGGGCTGCATGGCGGGTGTGGGAGTGATGACGGTGAGGCGGCCCGGACGGGGCCAGCGCCTGGGCGCGCGCCCGGCGCTGGCCGGTGGTGCGAGGCTCGGAAAGTGCGAGAGTGTAAACAGCCCGGCCGGCCCCGCGCACGCCTGCACCAGACGCCATAATGTGTTTCACTGGCGTTACAAACTGCGCGCCGCCTGTGGCGGGCGGTGCCCCAACCCCCCACGACGATCGGCCCATGCCCATCTCCGTCCTGCTGATCGAGAGTGATCACCCCCACGCACAGGCCGTGGCGGGGGCGCTGGCCGACCCCTGGTCGGGCTGGAGCGTGGACGTGGTGGAGTCCATCGCCGAGGCGCGCGAGCATCTGCTGCGCCACCGGCCCGACATTGTGCTGGCGGCCCAGCGGACCATGGACGGCTCGGCCTTTGACCTGCTGCAGCTGCTCGACGGCGTTCCGGCCATCATCATCGTGCGCATGGGGGCGGAGACCCACGCGGCGCAGGCCATGCGCCACGGCTTTGACGACTTCACCGTGCAGGACCCGGCGCTGGACTACCTACTCACCCTGCCCGCGCAGATCGAGGCGGTGCTGGAGCGCAGCTCCAGCGCCCGTGCCCGCCGCGCTGCCGAGGCCATGCTGGCGCGCCAGCACCGGCTGCTGCAGGCCATCTCGCGGGCCCAGGGCATGTTCATCGCCAGCTCAGGTCCCCGTGCAGCGTTCGAGGCGCTGCTGAACGAGCTGATGACCCTGACCCAGAGCGCCTTTGGCCTGGTGGGCCAGGTGCAGCGTGCTGACGATGGACACCCCTATCTGCGCGTGCACGCGATGACCGACATCAGCTGGGACGAGGCCTCGCGCCAGCGCTATGCCCAGCATGCCGAGGATGGCATGGTGTTCGACAACCTGCACTCGCTGGTGGGCGCTGCGCTGGTGACGGGCGAGCCGGTCCTCAGCAACGATGCCAACCACGATGCCCGCAGCGCGGGCACGCCGCCCGGCCACCCCACGCTGCGCACCTACCTGGGCCTGCCCATCCATGCGGCGGGAGAGCTGGTGGCCATGGTGGGGCTGGCCAACCGCAGCGGCGGTTACACCAACGCCGATGTGCAGTTTCTGCAGCCCTTGCTGAACACCATTGGCCAGCTGGAGACCGCCCGCCGCGCCGAGCTGGCCCGCAGCCATGTGGAGGCCGAACTGGCCCGCACCAGCGCCCTGCTGGCCGAGAAGACCCGAGCCCTCGAAGGCACCCTGGACAATATCTCGCAGGGCATCACCAACGTCGACGCCGAGGGGCGCATCCGCGTCTACAACCAGCGCTACCTGGAGCTTCTGGACCTGCCCGAGTCCCTGCTGGCCACGCAGCCGCTGGTGGAAGAGGTGGTGCGCTTTCAGACCGAGCGGGGCGACTTCGGGCCCGAGTTCCAGCTCATCGAGCCCATGGCCCGCAACTATGTGGCGTCGGAATACGCAGCGCATGGCGGCCGCATGAACATGCCGCAGAGCTACGTGCGGCGCACCCGGCAGGGCCGCTACATCGAGGTGCGCACCCGTGCCCTGGAGCCCGGCGGGCGCGTGCGCACGTTCACCGATGTCACCGACTACCTGAGCACGCTGGAGGCCCTGCGCCAGAGCGAGGCGCGCTGGCGCAGCCTGACGGACCTGTCGTCCGACTGGTACTGGGAGCAGGACGACCAGTTTCGTTTTGTGCGGCTGGACGGTAACCCGTACCACACGGAGGGCGTGCCCGATGAGATGCACTACGGCCTGACCCGCTGGGAGTTGCCCGACACCTTCGTCAACGAAGGGCAATGGCGCGAGCACCGCGAGCAGCTGGAGGCGCACCAGGTCTTTCACGACTTCGAGATGCAGCGCCTGTCCCAGGACGGCAAGCCCGTGTGGGTGTCGATCAGTGGCGAGCCCATCTTTGACGAAGAGGGCCGCTTTACCGGCTACCGGGGCGTGGCGCGCGACATCACCGAGCGCAAGCTGGCCGAGGCCGAGATCCAGCGCCTGGCGTTCTACGACGAACTCACCGGCCTGCCCAACCGCCGGCTGCTGATGGACCGGCTGGAGCGCGCGGTGGCCAGCACCCAGCGCGACGGCCGCCATGGCGCCCTGCTGTTCCTCGACCTGGACAACTTCAAGGGCATCAACGACACCATGGGCCACGAGTGGGGCGACCGCCTGCTGGTGCAGGTGGCTGCGCGCATCGGGGCCAGCGTGCGGGCCACCGACACCGTGGCGCGGCTGGGGGGCGACGAGTTTGTGGTCGTGGTGCAGGGCCTGCACGGCCATGAGGTCGAAGCCGCGGCCGAGGCCGAGGCCGTGGCCCAGAAGGTGCTGCTGGCGCTGAACCAGCCCTATGTCGTGGATGGCTGCGACATGCACAGCACCCCCAGCATCGGCATTGCGCTGTTCCAGGACGCGCAGCAGCCCGTGCAAGAGCTGCTCAAGCGCGCCGACCTGGCCATGTACCAGGCCAAGGCGCAGGGGCGCAACACCCTGTGCTTTTTCGACCCCGCCATGCAGGCTGCCGCGTCGGCGCGTTCGGCGCTGGAGGGCGACATCCGCCAGGGCCTGGCGCGCAACGAGTTCCTGCTGCACTACCAGCCGGTAGTGGACGCCAGCGGCCACCTGCTGGGGGCCGAGGCGCTGGTGCGCTGGCAACACCCGCAGCGCGGCATGGTCTCGCCCGCCGATTTCATCCCGCTGGCCGAGCAGACGGGGCTCATCCTGCCCCTGGGGCGCCAGGTGCTGGCCCTGGCCTGCCGCCAGCTGGCCCAGTGGGCCACCGCCCCGGCGAAAGCCGCGTGGACGCTGGCCGTGAACGTGAGTGCCCAGGAGTTCCGCCAGCCCGATTTTGTGGAGCAGGTACTGGCAGCGCTGCGCGATGCGGCCGCCAACCCG
This sequence comes from Acidovorax sp. HMWF018, assembly GCF_003061035.1. NCBI lineage: Bacteria > Pseudomonadati > Pseudomonadota > Betaproteobacteria > Burkholderiales > Comamonadaceae > Acidovorax > Acidovorax sp. HMWF018. Next base: position 2,147 of record NZ_QAIM01000327.1, on the reverse strand, counting down.
CGCCTGCTCAAGCTCGAACTCACCGAAAGCCTGCTGCTGCACGACGTGGAGGACAGCATCCTCAAGATGCAGGCGCTGCGCACGCTGGGGGTGGGCTTTTCGCTCGACGACTTTGGCACCGGGTACTCATCGCTCAGCTACCTCAAACGCCTGCCGCTGGACCAGCTCAAGATCGACCAGAGCTTTGTGCGCGACGTGCTCACCGACCCCAACGACGCCACCATCGCCTGCACCATCATCACGCTGGCCCGCAGCCTGGGCCTGGACGTGGTGGCCGAGGGCGTGGAAACCGAAGGGCAGCGCAGCTTCCTGCTGCGCAACGGCTGCCGCCAGTTCCAGGGCTACCTGTTCGGGCGGCCTGGGCCTGAAGAGCTGCTGTAGTTTGCTATTAATTATGTAGCTGTCAGCGCATATTGCACTAGCGCTAAAGACCGATTTCATTCAAATGGGGTGCCCAACCACCCGCTGAGCTGCCAGCGGCGGGCCCTGGGCCAGTCAGCCTTTCAGCAGCTTGTCTTCCGCCAGCGCCAGCGCGGCCGGATGGCCCGACAGCACCAGCGTGTCGCCTTCGGCCAGCAGGGCCTCGTCCACTGCCGCGCTCACATGGCCATTGCCGCGCCGCAGGTTGACCACGCGCACGCCCATGGCGGGCAGGGCCAGCTGGCCCAGGCTGCGGCCCAGGGCGGTGGAGCCCGGGGGCAGGTTGATGGTGGACAGGCGCTCCTGGTCGCGTTCGTTCACCGTGTCGTCGTCCGCGCCATGGAAGTAGCCGCGCAGTAGGTTGTAGCGCGCATCGCGCTGGTCCTGCACCAGCCGCAGCACGCGGCGCATGGGCACGCCCACCAGGGCCAGGGCGTGGCTGGCGAGCATGAGCGAGCCTTCGATGGCCTCGGGCACCACCTCGGTCGCACCGGCCTCCTGCAGCTTGTCCAGGTACAGGTCGTCCTGCGTGCGCACCACCACCGGCACCTGGGGCGCGTGTGACCGGGCATTGGCCAGCACCTTCAGCGCGGCGGGCACATCGATGTAGGTCACGGCCACGGCGCTGGCGCGCACCAGGCCCGCCGCCATCAGCGCCTGCAGACGGGTGGCGTCGCCATACACCACCGAGTCGCCGGCCGCAGCGGCCTGGCGCACGCGGTCCGGGTCCAGGTCCAGCGCCATGTAGGGGATGCCCTCGTGCTCCAGCATGCGCGCCAGGTTCTGCCCGCAGCGGCCGTAGCCGCAGATGATCACGTGCTTGCTGGTGTTGATGGACTTGCGCGCAATCGATGTCATCTGCAGCGACTGCTGCAGCCAGTCGCTGGCCACCAGCTTCATCACGATGCGGTTGCTGTACATGATGAGGAAGGGCGTGGCCAGCATCGACAGCACCATGGCAGCGAGGATGGGGTTCATCAGCGCTGGCTGCACCAGCCCGTTGTTCTGCGTGAGCGACAGCAGCACAAAGCCGAACTCGCCGGCCTGCGCCAGGTACAGCCCGGTGCGCAGCGCCACACCGGTGGTCGCGCCCATGCCCCGCGCCAGCACCAGGATGATCCCCAGCTTGAGCACCAGCGGCACCGTGAGCAGCATCAGCACCAGCGCCCAGCGGTCCACCAGGATGTGCCAGTCCAGCATCATCCCGATGGTGATGAAGAACAGGCCCAACAGCACGTCGTGAAAGGGCCGGATGTCCGTGCCCACCTGGTGGCGATACTCGGTCTCGGACACCAGCACGCCCGCAATGAAAGCGCCCAGCGCCAGGCTCAGGCCCGCCAGCTCGGTCAGCCAGGCCAGGCCCAGCGTGATCAGCAGCAGGTTCAGCATGAACAGCTCGTCGCTCTTGCGCCGCGCGACCAGCGTGAGCCACCAGCGCATCAGCCGCTGGCCGCCCGTGAGCAGCAGGCCCACCAGCACCGTGGCCTTGATCAGCGCCCAGCCCAGCGAGGTCAGCAGCTGGTCGGGCGACGACCCCAGCGCCGGAATCAGCACCAGCAGCGGCACCACCGCCAGGTCCTGGAACAGCAGGATGCCCATCACCCGCCGGCCGTGTTCACTCTCCAGCTCGGCCCGCTCGGCCATCAGCTTGACCACAATCGCCGTGCTGCTCATGGCCATCACGCCCGACAGCGCCAGCGCCGTCTGCCAGCCCATGTCCCACACCC
>NZ_QAIM01000326.1:0-5377 GCF_003061035.1 Acidovorax sp. HMWF018 | reverse complement strand
GGGATGCGCCGGGCGCAAGAGGCTTGTTCAGCGTTGCCTCAGTCCACATTCCAACCTGGAGACAACACCCATGCAGTTCACCCGCCGTTCCGTTCAGACCGCCGCCGCCCTCGCCGTTGTGGGCAGCCTGCTGGCCAGCCCTGCCTTCGCGCAGGACAAGCCGAAGATCGCGCTCATCATGAAGTCGCTGGCCAACGAGTTCTTCCGCACCATGGAAGACGGCGCCAAGGCGCACCAGAAGGCCCATGCCAAGGAATACACGCTGGTGGCCAATGGCATCAAGAACGAGACCGACACGGCAGCCCAGATCAAGATGATCGAGCAGGCCGTGGCGCAGAAGGTCAGCGCCATCGTGCTGGCCCCGGCAGATTCCAAGGCGCTGGTGCCCGTGGTCAAGACGGCCATCGACAAGGGCATCCTCGTGGTCAACATCGACAACCAACTCGATGCCGACGCGCTGAAGGAAAAGAACATCACCGTACCCTTCGTGGGCCCCGACAACCGTGCAGGCGCCAAGCTGGTGGGCGACCACCTGGCCAAGACGCTGAAGGCCGGCGACAAGGTCGGCATCATCGAAGGCGTGTCCACCACCTTCAATGCGCAGCAGCGCACCCTGGGCTACCAGGACGCCATGAAGGCCGCCAACATCACCGTGGTGGGCGTGCAGTCCGGCAACTGGGAGATCGAAAAGGGCAACACCGTGGCCGCCGGCATGATGCGCGAGCACCCTGACCTCGTGGCCCTGCTGGCCGGCAACGACAGCATGGCCCTGGGCGCCGTGGCCGCCGTGAAGGCTGCGGGCAAGACCGGCAAGGTGCAGGTGGTGGGCTATGACAACATTGGCGCCATCAAGCCCATGCTGGCCGACGGCCGCGTGCTGGCCACCGCTGACCAGTACGCCGCCAAGCAGGCCGTGTTCGGCATCGAGCTGGCGCAGAAGGCCCTGGCCGCCAAGACGCCGCAGAACCAGCTGCCCGCCACGGTGAAGACGGATGTGGTGCTGGTGACGAAAGACAGCAAGTAAATCCGAGAGCGGCGAACAAGGCCCTTCTGGCGTTGTTCCCTGCTCAACCGATAAACACCGCCCTGCAGCCGCCCACTTCAAGCCCCCATGCCCAGTCGCTCGCCCGCTCCTCAGTCCCCGCCCTTGCTCGCCATCCAGGCAGTAGGCAAGGACTACACCGCCACCGTACTCGACGGCGTGAACGTGGAGCTGTTTGCGGGCGAGGTGCTGGCGCTGACCGGGGAAAACGGCGCGGGCAAGAGCACGCTGTCCAAGATCCTGTGCGGGCTGGAGCAGCCCACGCGCGGCGGCATGCAGCTGGCGGGGCAGGCCTACGCCCCCACGTCGCGCCGCGATGCCGAGCGCCACGGCGTGCGCATGGTGATGCAGGAGCTGGGCCTGGTGCCCACGCTCACCGTGGCCGAGAATTTGTTGATGGGCCGCCTGCCACACCGCCTGGGCTGGCTGCAGCGCGATGTGCTGCACGCCGCCGCCCGTGCGCAGCTGGCCAAGATCGGGCTCGACAACATCGACCCCGCCACCCCGGTCTCGCAGCTGGGCATCGGCCAGCAGCAGATGGTGGAGATTGCGCGCAACCTGCAGGACGACACACGCATCCTGGTGCTCGATGAGCCCACGGCCATGCTCACGCCGCGCGAGACCAATTACCTGTTCGAGCAGATCGCGCACCTCACCGCACGCGGCGTGGCCATCATCTACGTGTCGCACCGGCTCGAAGAACTGCGCCGCATTGCCGACCGCGTGGCCGTGCTGCGCGACGGCCGCCTGGTGGACGTGCGCCCCATGGCGGGCATGAGCGAGGACGACCTGGTGCAGCGCATGGTGGGCCGCGTGGTGAGCGACCTGGACCACCGCCCGCGCCGCCCTGTGGGCCCGGTGGTGATGAGCGCTGACAACCTGGGCCGGGGTACCGCCGTGCAGGACGTGAGCCTGGAGCTGCGCGCGGGCGAGATCTTCGGCATTGCCGGGCTGGTCGGATCGGGCCGCACCGAGCTGGTCCGCCTGCTGTTCGGCGCGGACCGGGCAGACCGGGGCAGCGTCACATTGCACCCGCATTCTGAACAAAAACAGGCTCCAGCGCTTGATGGACAAGCACAATCAGCTATACAAAACATAGCAAAACCATCCACTCCAGCGCCCACCGCACCCCGCACCTGGCAGCGGGGCTTTGCCTCGCCGCTGCAGGCCATTGCCGCCGGAGTCGGCCTCGTCACCGAAGACCGCAAATCCCAGGGCCTGCTGCTCTCGCAGCCCATCCGGATCAACGCCACGCTGTCCGACCTGTCGGCCGTGTCGCGCGGCGGCTGGCTGCAGCGTGGGCTCGAAAGCCGCCTGGTGCAGGGCTTTGTGCGCACGCTGGGCATCCGCTGCCGCAGCCCCGAGCAGCCAGTGGGGCAGCTGTCGGGCGGCAACCAGCAAAAGGTGGTGTTCGCCCGCTGGCTGCACCGCGAAGGCCGCGTGCTGCTGCTGGATGAACCTACGCGCGGCGTGGACGTGGGCGCACGCGCCGAGCTGTATGGCGAGCTGGACCGCATGGCCGCCGAGGGCCGCGCGCTGCTCATGGTGTCGTCCGACCTGCGCGAACTCATGGCCATGGCCGACCGCATCGGCGTGATGAGCGCGGGCCGCCTCGTGGCCGTGTTCGAGCGCGGCGAGTGGTCCGAGCAATCGCTGCTGGCGGCCGCGTTCTCCGAGCCCGGCGGGCGCGCCAGCACCACCCCTTCAATTTCTTCTCCTGTGACCGCATGAACGCCCCCACCCCATCTGCCGCGCCCGCTGCGGCGCCCTCCTCCGCCTCGGTCTGGCGCAGCCAGCTGGGTACCTACCTGGGCCTGCTGGCCGTTTTGGCGGGCATGGTGGCGCTGTTCTCGTCGCTGTCCGAATACTTCTGGAGCGCCGAGACCTTCATCACCATCGCCAACGAAATCCCGGCCCTGGCCGTGATGGCCGTGGGCATGACCTTTGTGCTCATCATCGCGGGCATCGACCTGTCAGTGGGCTCGGTGATGGCGCTGGCCGCCGCCACCTCGGCCGCCGCCATCCTGCAATGGGGCTGGACGGTGCCCGCCGCCGCCGCGCTGGCACTGGCCACGGGCCTAGTGTGCGGCACCATCACTGGCATGATTTCGGTGGCGTGGCGGTTGCCCTCGTTCATCGTGTCGCTGGGCATGCTTGAAGCCGTGCGTGGCAGCGCGTATGTGGTGACCGACTCGCGCACGCAGTACGTGGGCGATGCGATCTCGTGGCTTTCGGCACCCTTCTTTGGCGGCATCTCGTTCGCGTTCTTGCTGGCCGTGGTGCTGGTGGTGGTGGCACAGCTGGTGCTATCGCGCACCGTGTTTGGCCGCTGCGTGGTGGGCATTGGCACCAATGAAGAAGCCATGCGTCTGGCAGGTGTGGACCCGCGCCCCATCCGCGTCATCGTGTTTGCCATGACCGGCCTGCTGGCGGGCCTGGCGGGCCTGATGCAGTCGGCCCGGCTGGAAGCCGCCGACCCCAACGCCGGAACCGGCATGGAGCTGCAGGTGATTGCGGCCGTGGTGATTGGCGGCACCAGCCTGATGGGCGGGCGCGGCTCGGTGATCAACACCGCGTTTGGCGTGCTCATCATCGCGGTGCTGGAGGCGGGCCTGGCCCAGGTGGGCGCCAGCGAGCCCAGCAAGCGCATCATCACGGGTTTTGTGATCGTGGCGGCCGTCATTGTGGACACGCTGCGCCAGCGCCGCGCCGCCCGCTGAACCTGTTTCAACACACCGATTTTTCTTCTTCCTGCATGGCTACTATCAAGGACGTTGCGCGCCACGCCGAGGTGTCGGTCACCACGGTGTCGCACGTTGTCAACGGCACGCGCCGCGTGAGCCCCGAGGGGCGCGAGCGGGTCGAGGCCGCCATCCGCGCCCTGGGCTACGTGCCCAGCGCCATTGCGCGCAGCCTCAAGAGCAACAACACGCGCACGCTGGGCATGCTGATCCCCAACAGCTCCAACCCCTACTTTGCCGAGATCGTGCACAGCGTGGAAGACCGCTGCTTTGGCGCGGGCTACAACGTCATCCTGTGCAACACCAACGACGAGGCGCACCGCCAGGGCACCTACCTGCAGGTGCTGGCCGAGCGGCGCATCGACGGGCTCATCGTGGTCTCCACCGGGCATGACGCCACGCTGGCCACGCAGCTGGCGGGCCTGTCCATCCCCACCGTGCTGGTGGACCGCGAAATCGACATCGCCGGGCAACAACCCTGCGACCTGGTGGAAACCGCCCACATGCAGGGCGGCCTGCTGGCCACGCGCCACCTGCTGTCGCTGGGCCACCGCCGCATTGCCTGCATTGGCGGCCCCGAAGGCATTGCCCCCAGCGAGCAGCGCATCGCTGGCTGGCGCACCGCGCTGGCCGATTCGGGTTGCGGCACAGGCGAAGGCCTGCTGTGGCACGGCAACTTCACCAGCCAGGGCGGCTACGAAGCCATGCACGCCGTGCTGCGCGCTCCCGAGCCGCCCACTGCCGTCTTCGTGTGTAACGACCTCATGGCCATGGGCGCACTGTGTGCCGCGCACGAACGCGACCTGCGCGTGCCAGAGGCACTGTCCATCGTCGGCTTTGACGACATCGAACTCACCGCCTTCACCAGCCCGCCGCTGACCACCGTGGCCCAGCCCAAGCAGCGCATCGGCGCGCTGGCCGTGGACATGCTGCTGGAGCGCATCGACGGCAAGCGCCAGGACGCGCGCAAGGTGATGCTGCAGCCCGAGCTGCGCGTGCGCGCCTCCACGGCCCATGCGCCCGGAGGCACGGCATGAGCCCGACCCACACGCCCCGCATCGCCGTGGTCGGCAGCCTGAACATGGACCTGGTGCTGCAGGTGCAACATGCGCCGGGCCCTGGCGAGACCGTGCTGGCCGACGCCCTGCATCTGGTGCCCGGCGGCAAGGGCGGTAACCAGGCGGTGGCCTGCGCGCGCCAGGGCGCCCAGGTGGCCTTGTTCGGCCGCGTGGGCAATGACGGCTACGGCCAGACGCTGCGCGCCGGGCTCGACGCCGACGGCATTGACCACAGCGGCGTGCAGACCGATGCGCAAACCACCACCGGCGTGGCCGCCATCACCGTGGAGGCCACAGGGCAGAACCGTATCGTGGTCGTGCCCGGCGCCAATGGCCGGTTTGTGCTCGATGCCGTCGCGCTGGGCACCGCACTGCACGGCGCAGGCGGCCTGGTGCTGCAGTTCGAAACCCCCCTGCCCCAGGTACTGGCCGCCGCCGAGATGGCCCGTGCGGCGGGTTGCCCGGTGGTGCTGAACCCCTCGCCCATCCAGCCCCTGCCCGATGCGATGTGGCCGCTGGTGCACACACTGGTGGTG
>NZ_QAIM01000325.1:0-4399 GCF_003061035.1 Acidovorax sp. HMWF018 | reverse complement strand
TCAAGGTCTCACGGAATTCAATCGCATAGAAGACCGGAAAGCAGCAAACGAACCCAGTGCTGGTGGTGTCTCTACGAGCTAGAACGCTCGCGCCTTGGGTGAACGATCGTCGAAAATCTCCATCTCAGCCGAGGGGACGGACACCTGCGCCTTGCGCCTTCCCGCCGCGTGCCTAGCGCGCAGGCGCCACCATAGCGGTGGCAATTGCCAAATGCTGGGCTGGCACTGTACCTGCCTGATAGAGAAAGCCCTCGGCGAACGAGAAGTTTTTAGCAGATCGAACCACATGCGCTTGGAATGCAAGCGACTCGTTGACAAGTGCAAGGGACAAAAATTTGACCGACAACTCCAGGGTGACGACGACCTTGGAATCGTAGTGACCCAGACCGGCAAGCACGAAGGCTGCATCAAAACCTGCGGCGATAACGCCGCCATTGATTGCGGAGGTTCCTCCACCTCCCTGAAGGCCAGATTGGTGAAATTGATGATCGCCAAGCCTGGCTCTTTGAACGCCCCCCTAAACCCAAACCAAGCAATTTCTTTCCTGGCGTTGAATTGAGCCAATTGCTCTTCGCGCTGAGTGGAGACTAGGCGAAACGGGATGGTCGGACTATGCATGGGAAAGCAATGATGCGTTTACCGTCCAAATGTACATTGAGGGCTCGTCCAAATGTACATTCAGGATGCGTCCAACCTTGCATCCAAGACACTTGCGGCAGGGGATTTCTCGAATGAAGGTTCGATAGTTAGACCGTTTTTAAGTGCACCGTGCCCCGCGAGCTGCTATGGGGTTCTGGCCGACAAGGCCACATGACAGCTGCGCAATTTTTCCCTCAGTTCGTGTTGTACCTCGGGGTTTGACAAGCCCGTAGTTCCCTCGCATGCGACCAGGTTTTGCCGACAGGAGTCAGGCCAATCTTCCAGATCGTCATCGAGCGCTATCCACTGCTGGGGTTTTCTGCGCTGAGCGTCTTCTTGAACTTGCACGCCCCGGGGTGTGGTGCGAAACATGGTCAGGTTCCAGGGATCCACGCCATGGACACGCCTGTGGTACGTCCCACCAATAAACCGGGCACGCAATGAGGCCGGAAGGCGTTTGAGTGTCGCGCTGTATCCGGGGCGAATGCACCACGTGCTACTCAGTACCAGAGCGACTGCCGGGTGGGGTTGGAGCACTGACTCCAGGATTGGAATCCATTCGAACAGCGAATGCCCTGCAGCCTCATACGGGCTCATGTAGATACCCTTGCGGGGATGCCAGAGCACTTTTTCATGGTGAACAACACCATCGAGATCGAGGTACAGGACGACGTCCGCGCTGCGTGGAGTGGACGCATGGAGATATGGGGAATTTTGGCCAGAGGACATAGCCGTATGTTGGGATTGCGCTGGGTGGCGATTTAGCCAAGGACGACGGCAGGGCCAGGGCGGATTCAGAACTCGCCAACCACGTGCGTATTCCTACGAGAACGCACCAGACTGGACACGCATGAGCAAGCTCCGCACCACCTCAAGGCCGCCGGGTTCTTTGAGTACATCGAGAGGCCTTCGATCGCCCAATGCCGGGACCGCCCCCACGAGCCAGTGATGAAGCCAGTCCTTTGCGTCGAAACCAGTTGGGTCGCCACACTCGTCAACCATGCGCTGCACAAGCATAGTGAGAATAGCGATGTGGTCTTCCAGGGCGATGAGGGCAGAATCTGCGGCCATGATTTACCGATCAGTCCCGCTAACAATGGCGTAGCGGCGTCGCCGGAGCGTCGGATCTTCGGTTGCATCGCCCGAGCGCGCATATTCCCTTGCGGTGATGACAGGAAGAGCGTGCTTGACCTTGATTGTGATGACGCGCTTCGCCTTCCAGGCCGCTTGACCTGTGCAGTGCAATTCCACGGCGATGGGATCTCTCAAGAGCTGTCGCGAGCTTCGGAGAGAGATTTCATCAAAGTACCCCTCAGAAAAACGTCGCCCCCGGGGGCATGCTTTCGCAGAGGTCGCACCGGGGGCTTGCTTTGCGCTGATGATAGCAACGATGTTCAAACTCATCGCGGGGTTGTATCGGCAGGAGAACCAGCGCTGACTCACCAAAGGCCCCGCTTACTCACTTTTACCAGTGCGCTGGTAAGGGCCATCAGCGTTTCTGCATCTGTCAGCGCCTCCGCCCCCATCAACGTGGACGGCAACGCATTTTCCAGCGATCTCTTGAGTACGGTTGAGCACCTGCTCCACCAGACTGGTCCGGGGAACAAACATGTAGTGCACTTCACAGTCCAGGCCATGAGCCAAACGTGCAAGCGTATTCAGCGTGATAGTGCCGTTGGCCTCGGCATGCTCCAGTTTGCGGACTCCCTGTGCCGTCATGCCCAAACGCTCACCCAGCGCTTTAGAACTCATGCCCAAGGCCAACCTAACCGTCTTTGCCCAACCACATCTGGGCGTGGCATTCCGCTGCAGCTTCGCAAAATCGCAAAACTGCCGGTCAAGTTCGGCCAAGCGGGTGAGATCCAGGCGGTTTTTCAAGGGGGCAAACGCATGAGGCAACAGACTGGTTGCCTCTTTAAGCAGATCTGGGCAACCGGTTTATTTCCATTGGGAGACGGGCACACTTGGAAAACAAAAATGGCATTCCAGTCAGCTATCTTTGCACGCCACGGTCTCGAACGGGACTAACAGGCTGCTGAAATACTCCCGTGCGTCCGGAACCTGCTCAGCGGCTGCAACCGCATTTTTCGCAGCAGCTTTCCGCAGGCTACGCTAGAAAACTGCTGCCACCTTTTGAAAACACTCCGAAATAGAGCGGATCTAACCAAACGGGGGAGGGCCATGTAATGAGGCGCAGGAGGCCCCAAAAACAAGCTTCCAAACTCCACCGGGGGGAGAATTACTTTGGGGCTCTGAGGGCGGTTTGGGAGCTAGGAGGCCCATCGGAGAATCTTGGGGTTCTATTACGGGAGACGGAAAACCCACAGCTCGCAGAGATACCATAAAGCAGCGGTGAGCAAATCCCGCTTTATATGGTCGCGCCTTGGGGGGTTGCGCCACTGAGACCGGCAAAAGGCGGCTTGTCGGTGAAAAGGTCACAAGAGCGATTTCTGCACCGCCGCGCGTCACCGGGCCCAGAGAGCGGAATTCTCCTTGGGATACCACTGAATCAAAACCCGACGCGGACCACCGCCAGAACCGCCAAAGGCCATATGGCTTCCGCGTAGCTCGTCGTATCCAGCGCCCGCCATTCTAATCCTACTGTTGTCGTAAGTGCGGCCTGCGAATCCATATGCCAATACCATCCGGGAACCAGGGCGCTGCAAGGCAAAGCCTGGAAACAGGACAAATACCGAGCACCAAATGGTGAAGATACCGGTTCCGGGGGGAAATTAAGGCTACGGAAGTGCGGGGCGAACACTAAACGCTGTCGGGCTGATTGGGCGCCGAGGGCTGTCATCAAAATCGATGCGCAACTACATAGAAATGCATCTACATAGGGCCTCAGCTATCGCCGCGATTGAGGCGATTCCGCGAGGGGCGATTCGTCCCCTCAATAAAAGCCTCGAAAGCCCACAATGGGTATAGAGGAAGAGCCAGTGTCAGCGCCTAACCCCGAGATCCATGGAGTCAAACTACGGAGCGCCTATTTCTTCGGGGGAAAGAAGACAGGGGACAAAGCACGGGGCCTGAAGAGCACAAAAGCCGCGAGGGAAATACCCGGCGAGCACATCAATCCACGCCTGAAATGTAAAAGGCCCCATGTGCATCTACATAGGGCCCAGGTTTAAGTGCAAGTGAAAAAGACGATTGTGGGTCTAGCTGCGGGTTTAATTGCTTTTACATAGGGCCTAGCCGACCGCCTCTTCCTCGGCCTCAACCTCATCCCCCTTCTGCGCTTTCAACACACGAATGGCGTTACGAGTATTGATGATGGCTTTGACAATGTGTTTTGACTTTCGTCTGATGGATTGAAGCTTTTTTTCTGTCTTCATCACTTCATCAATTTTCCATTCTTTGGCAAAGGTATTCAACCGATCCTTTGCATAGGTCATTGACTCTTCATTGATCGCAATCCTCACTCGAATGGACTGGCGGTTGTTCTTTTGACCAAACCAACGGATTCCCGTCCATTTGAGATCCAAGTGGTTGCCCTTTCTGGTACACGACAGTTGCAGTGTTGACCTGGACTCCCAGCCTGTCGCCTTCGCCTCAACCCGATCCACAAAGCTCATGTACTCGTCTGCTGCGACCATGGCTTGGCCATAGAGCACCTCGATGCATCGCTCAAGGCCTTGGATTGCATCTTCATAGAGGGCTAGTTGAGGGCAAGCCAGGATACGGCCAGTTTTAGCTCATAAGCGTTTGGGCTATTAAGAATTCATTTTTTATGCCAGATGTTGCCGCGCGTGGCAATTGG
>NZ_QAIM01000324.1:0-1510 GCF_003061035.1 Acidovorax sp. HMWF018 | reverse complement strand
CGGAGGTCGGAGCAATGCAAAAGCAGATGTCGCACGCACTTGCTGCTGGCACCGCAGACGTGCATGGCGAGCCAACTGGAGATGGGCCTGTTTCGAAAGACCCCTCCAGATCAGCAGCCGACCGCCCGGAGAACCTGTTTAGAACCGAGGGGCCTTGGTGGATTCGTCCGAGGTGGCGGCCACAGCTGCATGGTGCGCTGCGTGGTAGCGGTCAGGATAGATTTCATTGAGCTTGCGGCCGTCTTCGCCCACAGCGATGATTTCTCCTTCGCGGATGGCGCGTGCCAACTCACTCTTGACTTGTTCCCGCGTCTTCAACGACTTGCCTGCCACGATCGGATAGCGACCAGACATCAACTCATTGCGTTTGACTCCGAATTCACCGGCCACCATGATGTCACCCGTACGGATAGCCTGCTCCAATTCTTCCCGCACTTGCTCGCGGGATTTGCTAGCCTGAGTCGAAGTAGTCGAGCGATAGGCTCCGGGGTTGATTTGCTTGAGAGTCATCCCCGAGTCGCCTGCAGCAAGCATCTCGCCGTTTTGCTGAGCCTGCGCCAATTCAGCCAGCACTTGTTCGCGCGTCTTGCTGACCGCTTGGTCCGACGCAAAAGCGGGGGCTGCGATGAGGGAAAGGACGATGAGGGTGGACTTCAGTTTCATGATGGTGTTTCCTTTTTGGGTAGATGGCAATGGTTCAGGTGCAACCGCAGGCCGGTTTGGGAGGGCACGCGGTTGCCGGTGATCGTTGAGAGGGTTCAGGGCAGTTGGCGGGCATCGACCCAGCCAGCTTCGCCGCCCATATCCCGTACACCGTCACGACCGACGGGGTTGCGCTTGGCTGACTGCAACTCATCGAGGACTTGCTGGCGGGTCTTGGTCAGTTTGGGGCCCGGAACGAGTGGATAAGTGGCAGGGTAGTCACGGCTGATCCAGTACAGCGAACCGTCCTTCTGAGCGGCCAGCACGGTGCTTTCGACCGCTTGGCGGCTCACCGCATTGCCCAAATGGTCGGCGGCCAGGCTGACGCCTTCTTCCTGGCTAGGGCTTGCGTGATAAACGGATGTCGCAAACGACGCTGTAGCGGATGCAGCAAGGCTGGCGACGAGGATTGCGGTACGAACTTTCATGATGGTCTCCTGTGGCGCCGGATGCCCGATATGGTTCATCCAGGTGGCGATTTCTGCACCACGGAGAGAAGTCTAGAAATTCCACCCCTACCTGACAGTGACCTTCCGATTACGCTTTTGATAGCCACACGCAATGCCTGCGAGGAAAGGGGTAATAGGTTATCGTGCAGGAGGCCACCTGGTTTCACACCACCACGACAAGGTACTCCGAAGGAACTGTCATGACGAAGAGGGCAATGAGCTGGTCTGTCGCCATCCTGGCGCTCTTGAACGTCGCGGGTTGCAGCACGCCCATCTACGAGGGCCGGTACGCATGGTCCGATGGCTGGCGTATCGGAAAAGTGAGCAGACTGCTATCAGCAGACGAAGCCGCAGAAATA
>NZ_QAIM01000323.1:0-1209 GCF_003061035.1 Acidovorax sp. HMWF018 | reverse complement strand
ACTGTTAGGAGCCGTTTCATGAGTAAAGTCAACGCTGTTGGACGTAGACCAGCGCCAGCTTGAACATATGCTCACGTTGCTGATGAACAACCGTAGTCGGCCTGCGGTCCCCAAACAGCGTACCCTCATCGTTTGGGGTGCGCAGGACAGGCTGCCGAACGCCGACACTGACGTTGCAATCTCACTGCATCAACGAATTGAGCAGTCAGAGCTTCAGATCATTCCTGACGCCGGACACCTTCCTCAGGTTGAGCAGCCAAACGCCTTCGTAAGAGTCATACGGGAGTTTCTTCAGGAGGACTCATCAGTGACTACCTGAAAGCAAAGACCAGCAGCACTTGACCACCGAGTGCGCTGTAACTTGCCCACGCCCGCAACATTTACTTGACCGACCGGACCCCGGCCCAGTGCCAGTCGGAGTTACTCGGCGTAGGAATGACTCCTCCACTGGTAAACATCAAATCCAAGACAAAGTTACCTTGCAGAACCGAAGTACGCTAGGCCGCATGCTGCTGGGACTGCCATCGACAGGCGATAGTGATCACTGAGTCCGGCAGACTTGCCACGGATCCGTTCAATTGACCACGAGATTGGCCGCACTCGCCTGGTACGTACAAGCACCCTTCATTGGGCCATTACGCTGCAGGCAGGGAGGGGGCAGCCATGCTACGGTTTGACCCGAGTAAAGTCGAAGTCTGAATCAGGCTGGTTGCTGCCGCTCGACTTCGGCGTCGTGCCATGTTCAAAGTGCCACAGCAGAGATTTCATCGGTCAGTACCGCAAGAGACCGGTCTACCACTTGAACCGGTCACTTGGCGGGAGGAGACTTGTGAGACTTCCGGGAATGGCGGCTTCCAACGTGTGTGAACGGGTCCTCTCGACCCAAAGCAGCCTTCTAGCTTTCTGGATTCACAACCCGTAAGCGGACCTTTATCCAATGCATCGTGCGTTGGTTGCAAAAGCAGGTGCAGTGCTAACACAGTCTTCGGTAACCCTGCCGAAGTCCGAGTATCGGGAAGCTGTTACCTTCAATTCCGTTTTCTCTTCAAGCAACCAGTGCTTTCAACACCATGGTATTCAATCCACTTCAAGTAGGTTCTCTCACCCTGCCCAACCGTATCCTGCTGGCACCGCTGACCCGCACCCGTGCCGACGCTGGCCACATGCCCAACGCGCTGATGGCCGAGTACTACAGCCAGCGAGCCACCG
>NZ_QAIM01000322.1:0-4221 GCF_003061035.1 Acidovorax sp. HMWF018 | reverse complement strand
ACGCAGACCGCAGAACCTATGAAACCTTTATTGCTTGCCAGCGCCCTGGCACTATCCCTCTTCGCGGTGCCCGCCATGGCCAAAGGGGGAAGCCATGCCGTCAGCGGACACACTACCAAAAACGGCACCTATGTCCCACCCTACCATGCGACCAATCCTGATAGCTCCAAGACCAACAACTGGAGCCACAAGGGCAATGTGAACCCTTACACGGGTAAAGAGGGAACGAAAAAGGATTGATGCCTCGGCACAGGCATTGATTAGCCGCCCTAGGAGGCGGCTTTGTGCTTTCTGGGCCCCCCATAATCTGTTGATGCGCTTCCTTCTTTCATTCACGGCCTTGATGCTCTTGGCAATGAGCGCCAGCGCCCAGGTCTACCGCTGCGAACATGGCGGCAAGGTGTCCTACTCCGACGAGCCGTGTGTCGGTGCCAAGTTAGTGGATGCCACTCCCACCCAGGGCATGGACAAGATGACCGGCCGCACGCGCAAGGGTGCTGATGTTATGCGCGACGAAAACAGAAAAGCCGTGGACGCGGCGCTTCAGCCGCTCACAGGCCTGGATCACGAGCAGATGAACTTAGAGCGCAAGCGGCACAAACTGTCCGCGGCGGACAAAGTCACCTGCCGCAATCTTGATCGCCAGCTACCCGAATTAGAGGCTCGCGCCGCGCGGTCAGCAGCCAGCCAAAAGCAAGAGGCTGACAAGGACCTTTACAAGGCCCGCAAAACCTTCTTTGCCCTCAAGTGTTGAGTTGCGGAACAAGTGAGTGCCAGGACCGTTGCTGCCTGCAAGACTTCTGTGGCGGGACAAGCATTGAGGCCCTGGATGCCACTCTTGAATAAACTTGTCTCAAGGCCATAGCGGTCGCCAAGATACCGCTGAGCTTCCAGGCACGAAGATGCCTGCTTCAAAGAGAACCAATGCACAGGGAGGAAATCATGGCCAGACGCAAAAAAACCAGCCCTTTGGAAGACATCCTGGACTTGTTGTCCCTGCTTCCATGGTGGGTCTGTGTGGTGCTGGCTGCGGTCAGCTACACCGTGCTTAGCAACTTGGCCGTTCCTATCAAACCTTCAGATATCCAAGGCCAAGGTGGCGCAATGGTGGGAGCCATGATGCAAAAGGCCATCATCCACGGACTGGCGACGATCGGCCAGTATCTCGTTCCCCTCATGTGCCTGATTGCTGCAGGGATCTCTGCCTGGCGGCGCAAACAACGCAGGGAACTGATTGCTGGTGTTTCGGAAGCTGAAAGCGCGGATGCTCTGGACGGCATGAGCTGGAGAGAGTTTGAAATCCTCGTGGGGGAATCATATCGACAGCAGGGCTACCAGGTTGCCGAGTTAGGGGGCGCCGGCCCAGATGGTGGGGTGGACCTCCTACTCACCAAAGGCAATGAGAAATTCTTCGTGCAGTGCAAACAGTGGAAGGCGTACAAGGTGGGGGTGACCACCGTCCGCGAACTCTACGGTGTCATGGCAGCCAAGGGCGCCACGGGCGGATTCGTGGTGACCTCGGGCCGCTTCACAACAGACGCAGTGGAGTTTGCCCAAGGTCGAAACATTGAGCTGGTCGACGGCCCTCGTCTGTTCGCAATGATTCAACGTGCACGCCGGCCCGGAGCGCCCGTATCTCCATCAATTGCTGCGGATTCCCATGCACAGGCTCAGCACCCTGAAACCGCTGCGGTCGCCACGGCACAGACCTCTTCGCCGGAGTGTCCACGCTGCGGTGCATCCATGCAGTTGCGCACCGCTCGACAAGGCGCTAGTGCTGGAAGCAACTTCTGGGGGTGCACAACCTATCCGAAGTGCAGAGGAACGCGCGCTGCTGGCTGAAAGTCGGTCATTGGGACGGAGCAAATATGAAACAGACAACACTCCACCCTGCTGACCGTTTGCGCGAAAGTTCCACAGCCATGCTGCCGGACCCGCGCACGGTCACATGGGCAGCACCGGAGCCACCGTCGCTGGCTGCGCATCACGCTGGAGTGGCCGCCATTCAAATCAATTCCACCGTTCCTGAGCCGGTAGCGATTCAGTTTGAGAACGCTCGGAACCTCTATCTCTACGCCTGGTACGTATACCGCTTCTACATGCCAGCAACGGTCGCAGCGCTGGCTGCGCTTGAGTTCGGGCTGCGGGAACGGCTGCGCACGACTCTTTCGGAGAAACCACTAGGTAAGAAGCCCATGCTCAAAGGGCTGCTCAGCATGGCGGTGGGCCAGGGGCTGGTGAGAGACGAGGGGTTTCGACGTTGGCACCATGCGGCGCAGGTCAGTGCGCGAGAGCGGTTGTCCATGGAAGCTTTGAAAGCAATGATTGATAACGAGCTGACCGTTATGGAGTACCGGATACCGGAGATCTTAGAGGTATTGCCGGAAGATCAGCAGTGGGACCTAGCAGGAGGGCTCCCGGATAGCCTGCCAGCTATTCGCAACGAGCTGGCGCACGGCAGTTCGATGCTGACGAACCAGGTGCTGGGAACTATCGAGTTGGTTGCCGAAATTCTAAATCAACTCTACCCGGAGCCCCTCATGCCGGAAAGCTCAGATCAGTTGTCTTGAGAATGTCTGAGTATTGATTTTCTGCCGGTCGCTTTGAAACAACTCAGGCTTCATACCTCGCCTTGGATGCAGCGGCGTTACTCATGAACGGGCCTTTTCGATGCACCTTTGACCATCCGCAAATGCCCGAAATCTTTCGCGTCGCAGATGACAGTCTGTTACCGTAATGCACTGGTCTGGGTCAGCGCAGATGCGCCTTTCAATCGCGAGGGAACGGGATGGCGGAAAAGACAAAGACAAGCAGCGGCGTTATAGCGGCCATAGCCGCATTGGTTCTTTGTATCGTTTTCCCCCGAAGCACATGGGGCTACATCGTTTTCTTCGTCGGTGGTATTTGGGCCTATCGAGTGTTTTTTTCCAACGCGTCGAAACAGCCGATTGCTGACACGCCTTCCCGAGCCAAGACGGCCACCGCAAGGAAGACATTGGAAGCCTCAGCCCGTGCAACGTCGGGAACCGCGACGGTTCAAACACCAGAGGCCAGTTCACAGCCCGCCTCAGTAGTGGCAACCTCTAGGTTCGTCCCAGATGACCACCCTGTGTCATTGACAAACAAGGCACCATCGTCGGCAACTGCCGTGCCATTGCGCCCAGTACCTCCAGATGCTCCCCGGCGATTCGTGGATGACGATGCTCCGGTTTCTGTCGTCGCAAAGGAGCCCTCAAAGCCAGCGCACTACGCGATACCTCCTGCGCCAACTCAGCCTCTGGCCTACACAGGGCCCGGGCGCTGGATACCTCCTGGAGAAGACGTCGTCATTGGCGGTAGCCACATCAGCGGGGGGATGATCTATGTGGGTAGAGACCTGAAAGCCCTCTCGGGCTCAACTGACCCGTGTCTTATCAATCCCGCGCTTTCCATCGCTGCGCACGCCAACATCAGCGAACGTGAGTTTGGCTATTGGCCGTCCTACTCTGAAATCACGCCCCGCGCTCGCAGGTCCTACCTGAGCTGGCTGGCAGAAGGGCGGCGCAACCCCGAAGCCGATATCGGATACGTGTTTCTCTTCTTCTATGGCCTGGAGCGCAGGGCCATTGCAGAGGGATTGAACGATGCGCAGGCGCAAAGAGATTGGCGCCTGATTGCGCAGGAGGTCCGCAGACTACTTGAGATCTATGGCGAAAAATCCTTTTCTTTCAAGCGCTATGCCAGCGAGCTTTTGAGTTGGCTGGAGGTATCCCATTACTCCAAGACGCTCTACAACGAACCCGTTCCGTCTTTCCCGACGACCTTCGAGGTGCCTCTCTACATTCGCCTTGCACTTGGCCTCGCCGCAGTGGATGGAGTGCCAGTGCCACCCCATCTCGCGTTGGCTTGGGCACGCCTGGACCCGGCCAGCTATTTGCGAACTTCCGCCACCAGGTGCGCTGAGCAGTTCGACAAGCTTTTCCAGCAGCGCTACGCGGAAACTTTCAAGCCGGGCATTGTTCTGCCCCGCAATAAGACCAAATTGAAGCTGGTGTACCAACCAGCATCTGCTGGTTTCAGGGGCGTCAACGAAATCAAGCTGACCTTCGGTGACATGCCGGACGTGACGGTTTTGACGGCTCCACAAAAGCAGCTGAAAAAGATCGTAGACGCCGTCACTGACCAGTTGGATCCCTACAGCCGATATCTCGGCCGTAACCCAGACAGTCCCAATGTGCTGGA
>NZ_QAIM01000321.1:0-3491 GCF_003061035.1 Acidovorax sp. HMWF018 | reverse complement strand
GGCGGCCGGCCCCGACAGCATGAACAGGACGGCGGCGAGACCGAGGTACAACCACCCCAGCATGGTCAGCGAAGCGATGGCCTTGGCGGCATCCGCGCGATAGACAAAGGCGAGAACGATCTGGACCGAAAAGAGGGCCGCCAGCACGACTGCCGATAGCAGGCTGAAGCGCAACCGGAGCAACAAGGCCACTCCAAATAGCGACTGTGCCGCGGTGAGAAAAAATTCCTCGTGCTGCCGCGCGTCCAGCGGCAACGACGTAATCGCTCCGGCGCCGACGCTCATCGCCAGCGGCAGCATGCCCACCAGCAGGGTCCACTGGTTGATCTTGTCGCTGATCATGGTTGTGAGCCCGCCCTCGGCGCGCCCTGAAAGGACGAACAGGACGGCGATGACGACTGCCGGCGCCTCGCTCGCCAAGGGTGCAAGCCACTGGATCAGCAGGACGATGGCTGCTTTTTGTCCTTGGCGCGATCGTGTTCGCTGTGTTCATGCTGCATTCTTGTTTCGCCCTTCGGTGCGTCCTCGGCAGCGTAGCTTTCCTTGCCGGCGACTTCAAAGGGAAGGCAATCATGCGGTCGCACGTCGTCATCCGTTTTGATCACGCTGATGCTGCCGTCCAACTCCAAAATTGCGAACGCCACGTCGCATAGGCGAATGATCCCCTGCTTGCGAATCGCGGCCAATAGGTCGTTGTCTGAAACATCGAATTTTCTCATCATCTCTTTTTCGACCTTGCCCTCCTGCACCAGCAGTACCGGACTGCCTTCGAGAACTGCGCGCACTTTCACATTTCGCGAGGTAGCGCGATTCAACAGCGAGCTGAGAATAACGAGAATCGCTGCTCCAGCGGCCGCGCCCAGCACCGAGTTGTCGTTGCCTATCATCGCGCTTTTGCACGACGTTGGAAATCATCAGGACAATCAGGAAATCGAAAACGGTTGCGCTGGCCATCTCGCGCTTGTTGGCAAGCCGGAAAATCAGCAACAGCACGAGGTAAACCAATAGCGGGCGCACGAGCTTCTCCGCCCACGACAACTCGGGGAGCAGCATCTGGCGCCATGGGATCGCGAAGAACGTGTCCGTCATACCATCTCCTCAGCCCACTGCGGTGTCATGGCAATGTGACTTGTTGCACTCCCGCTGCTGCGACTTCGACAGGGTAACGCGCGCGGCCGCGTGGTTACCCACCAGACACTCAGCGCAGCACCGTCCGCGAAGGACACCGTACAGCAGTGGCTGGCCCTTTTAGGATGCGGCGGGCTTTCCGCACCCCGGGCAAAACTTTGCCGCGGGCGGCACGTCGGCGCTGCACGCGGCGCATTTTGTCGCCGTCTGGGCAACCCCGCACTGCGGGCAAAAGCGCGTGCCTGCCGTCACGAACGTGCCGCACTTTGCGCATGCTGCCCCGGGCGGCGCAGGCGGGGCGCCGTAATTGCCGGGCGGCATTCCGCCCGGCGGGGGACCGCCGTAGTTGCCGTAGCCGCCATGGTGCCCGCCGCCGTGGCCACCACCGTGGCCGCCGCCCTGATGGCCGCCCATCATTCCACGCAGGTGATCAAAAAATCCCATGAGGACACTCCTTGCAAACGCATCTAACCGAAGAGAAATGACCGGGTGGCCGGGTCGATTCCCCTGAATGTAACCTGCCCGGCAGTTCGAACAGGGTAAGGCGGCGTTCTTTTGGCTCCTGTCCTACGTGTCCGGCGCGAATGGGCACGCAACAGACGGAGAACACCGTTGTCACTCGCGCTTCCAATGCTGCCATGCGGTATCCACCGCAAAGGCGATGCACCAGGCTACGAGCGCCGTCCAAAGGGTATGACTCATAAAGTGCGCACCCCGCAACTGCTGGGCGAGCCCGAGCAAGAGGCCGCTCGCCAGCGAGGCCTGCAACCAAATGCGCGCTGTTCGGGGCGCGACGTTCCGGAAAACAAAGTAGCCTCCGATAAAGGCGAAGCCGGCCGAGGCGTGTCCCGCAGGAAAGCAATGTCCGCCGCCCCCATCGGCCACTGCGCTCCAGTGCGGCACGTAGGGCAACCATCCTCCGAAAAGCTTCAGATCCCAAGGGCAACTAGTAAGGCTGAGCCACTTCAAGGCCGAGACGGACAGCGACACCAGTGGGGTTGTCACAGCCAACTGCACGCGGGACTGCCAATTGAGCTGGCGCAGTGGTCCCACTGGCCACAAGACCGCCAAGGCCAACCCCGCAGACAGCACCCATGCCGCGCGGCGGCCACCTGTGTGGAGTACCTGAGTCAAGAACCAATGGTCGCGAAGCGGAAATCGTTCGGCGCCCCCCATGGCGCGTGCGAGCGCGACGTCGAGTGAGGTCGCATCCAAGAGCATCAAGCCCGCGAGGACCAGGCCGGTTATGAAAAGCAATGACCGGTCGGACCGGGGCGCAGCAGCCATGGCCGCGATTCTGCACCGCGCGACTGAAGAACAGCAGAGTTGCCGCTGCAGGGCGTCTCGGCTGTGGAGTGCGTGAGGCGCAATCGCGGGCGTGCACCGTCGCGTTATGCTAGCGAACCATGCCACTGCAGATACTGGCCCGTCAATGAACGCTGCTTGAACAAAGATCCCGATGAATTCTGAAGAAACCGAGCTAGATCTCGGCAAAGCGGCTGATGCCGTCGTCGGCGTCACCGCCGATGATGACGGTGACCTGACCGACATGCTGGGAGAGCTGCGTGTGTTGCTTCCCAGTGCCCAGTTGCTGTCGGCCTTTCTCATCACCGTGCCGTTCAACAGCGGCTTCGCCAATATCGTCGCTTCGGAGAAGACGGTTTTTCTCGCGACATTCACCCTGTCTATCTTGAGCCTGGTGCTGCTCAGTGCACCGGCGGTGCAGCACCGGGTCATCCGCCCGCTGACCGACCGCGCCGGTTTCAAACGCTTGGCAACGCGGCAGATCGTCGTGGGGGCGGTTTTGCTCGCGATGGCACTTACGTTGGCGACACAATTGGTGCTTTCCACCGTGTTCGGTCACGGGGTCGGAATCGTGTTCGCCACCCTCACCGGGGGGCTGTTGCTTCTTCTATGGTGGGTGCTGCCGAAAGTGTTGCGAGCCAAAGGGCACATGTGACGCAGGACAAAGCCTGAGCCAAATCTCGGGTACCCTGTGATTGGCAACCGGCTATTAGATCAATCGCTGCGCTTCAAGGAGAGCACCATAAACGGCAAACTCACACTCAACTTAGAAAAATCGGCCAGCGTCCTGCGCCTCGCGCTCGACAAGGCCGGCGTGGTCGCAAACGTCAAGGCGGAGACCGCTGCGATTATCGATGTCTCGGGCTCTTTCGAGCACGAGCACGAAGAGGGCACGACCAGCCTCCTCCTTGAGCGGCTCGTGCCGTACTGCGTCGTGCTTGACCCGGACCGGAAGATGGATGTCTTCACTTTCAGTTCGGGCGAACCCAGTGCGCACTACGTGGGTAGCGTCACGCCGGAGGATGCCCAAGGCTACGTCACGCGCAACATCGTTGAGC
>NZ_QAIM01000033.1:0-1492 GCF_003061035.1 Acidovorax sp. HMWF018 | reverse complement strand
CTGAATCGCACACCGATACGTCCCTTCGGCCAAATCTCGCTGACGGCAGCCACAATCTCCAGCAGAAACGCCAACCGCCGCGCGGGTGATCCTCCATATCGGTCGCCTCGTTGATTGCTTCCATCCCGAAGGAACTGATCAATCAGGTAGCCATTCGCTGCGTGGATCTCGACACCGTCAAAGCCTGCGGCTTTCGCCACTGCGGCGGCCCTCTTGAACTGGTCCACCACTTGAGGGATCTCAGCGGTGGTCAACTCTCTTGGCGTCAAGAACGGCTGCATTCCACCGTATGTGACTGCCAAGCCTTCTGGCTTGATCGCTGAAGGGGCGACGGGCATCTCTTCGTCCACCTGAAGACTGGGGTGTGAGATACGACCGCAGTGTTGTAGCTGGGCAAAGATATGCCCACCTTTGGCATGGACCGCGTCAGTGACCTTCCGCCATCCCTGCGCCTGTTCCTCCGTGTAGATCCCGGGCGTTCCGGGATATCCAACCCCCTGAGCCGACACGGGAGCAGATTCGGAGATCACAAGCCCGGCGTCACCACGCTGTCCGTAGTGGATCGCCATGAGAGGGGACGGTACGCCCTCTGATGCTGCGCGGTTGCGCGTCATCGGCGCCATGACGATCCGGTTGCTGAGCAACATGTCGCTCAGCATGAAGGGGGCAAAAAGCTCATGCATGCAAGACTCCGCAGATTTAGGTCATTTGTCCTAATATCGTAGGACGAATGACCTAATCATGTCAACACGCGCTTTGATGCTCGATCAATTCAAGGCGGTAGCCATCTGCTTGGGAATATTTCCTGCTATATTTGGTCGAACGTCCAAATATTCAAAACCCCATGAACCGACTTCAAGCCAACGACCGCGCTCCCGAACTTGTGACCCGAGACTTCCTTGGGGCGCCTGTCGATCTGCAATCCTTGCGTGGTCACAAGGTGATGCTGTCGTTCTATCGGTACGCTTCCTGCCCCTTGTGCAATCTGCGGATGCGCGATCTCATCCGTGGCTATGGCGCTTGGGCAGAGCAAGGACTGCGCATGATTGCGGTGTTCCAGTCACCCGCCTCTTCCATTGCAACTTATGTTGGGCGGCAAGATGCGCCATTTCCTATCGTTGCAGACCCGGCCATGGTGTTGTATCGCCGCTACCGCGTGGAACAACGCTGGACCGCGATGTTGACGCCGTCCGTTCTTCTGAACGCAGCCCGTGCGATGAAGGCTGGGATGCTGCCAGGCCGCGTGGAAGGGCCTGCCAACAGGATCCCGGCGGACTTCCTTATTCGCGAGGATGGGGTGATCGATGTTCCCTACTACGGCGCCGACGCGGGTGATCATGTGCCTTTGGAGCAGCTTGAACGCTGGCTTGGTGCTGCGCACCGGGCGGCGCAAAGGGCTTCCGCATGAAAGGCGAGCAAACCCGGCAGCGCGTGGTTTCAACAGCGTTGCGACTGTTTCATGAACGGGGTTATGGGAACACATCGTTGGCCG
>NZ_QAIM01000320.1:0-1150 GCF_003061035.1 Acidovorax sp. HMWF018 | reverse complement strand
GCGGCACCTTCACGATCACCAACCTCGGCCTGACGCGGGTGGAGCACTTCACTCCAATCCTGAACGCCGGACAGATCTGCATCTTAGGTATTGGCTGCATGACGGATCGCCCGGTACGGGCACCTGATGGCGGCATAGAGCTTCGCCCTTTTGTCGGCCTCTCGCTCACCTTTGACCACCGTGCGCTGGATGGCGCGCCGGCGGGCGATCTGCTGACCACGATCTGTGAAGAAGTCGAAGGAATGTCCGGGTGACGACGCCTTTGCGCCGATTTGGGTCTGTGTCCGAAGGCTTGACCTTTGAAGCAGGCCTCTTTTCAGCGCAGGGCCCGCAGGTGGGCCTGTGGACAGCAGATGCCAATGCACTCGTGTGCCCGCGCGCCTATGAAACACGCAATGGATTCGCGCAGGCCGCCAGCCTATCGAGCACGCGAGGCTGGCCCGTTCATGTGCGCCCGACCGGAGGTGGCACCGTTCCGCAAGGCCGGGGCATGGCCAACCTGGCGCTCAGCTTTGATGCGCCGGAGGGCTTCACCATCGAAGACGGCTACCGCTTGCTCACCCGGATATTCAGGGCCGGGCTGCGCGTAGAAACACTGGATATTGGGAACACCCCCGGCAGCTTCTGCGACGGCGACTGGAACCTTTCGATAAATGGTAGAAAACTGGTCGGCACCGCGCAACGGTGGCGGCCAACGCACCACGGGAGCCCGCGCGTTCTGGCCCATGCAATGGTCCTTGTGTCAGGGGATATCGCGTCAGGCGCGGACAGCGTTTCCGCCTTTCATCGCGACCTCGGTCTGAGCCCGGTCAAGGCCGACGTCCACACCAGCCTCTGCAGTGCAACACATCACACCGATTTACCCGCCGAAAACCTGTTGGCCGCAGCGCGGGGTGAACTGGCCCATCTTTCAAACCCAATGAACTTTTCAACAAAGGAAACAAACCATGTCCACCGACACCATCCACATCCATCTTGAGGTCAAAGTGCCCGAAACCAAGCGCACTGGTTTCATGACCTTGATGAACGAACTGGTCGAGAGAACGCGCAAATAGCCCGGAACGCTCGTCTATGAGTGGTACGAGGTGGGCGATACCAGCACCTGGCACATCCTCGAGCGTTACGCCGATGCCGAAAACGGTGATCTGCA
>NZ_QAIM01000319.1:9916-11848 GCF_003061035.1 Acidovorax sp. HMWF018 | reverse complement strand
GTACGGGGCATGGTGGGAGGGGTCGCTGAGCGACGATGGAGTGTGACCTGATCAGGCAGCGGCATCAACCGCCGCGCGCCCAAACCTTGACCTGAGGCAAGAAACCGAACCCAGCGAAACCGGTCAGGCCAACAGCCGGCACAGCGCGGTAAGGCTGTCCACCGTGGCATGGGGCGGTGTGTCGTCGTGCGGCCAGGGGTGGTTGGCACTGTTGATCCACACCGCCTGCATGCCGGCATTCAGTGCGCCCTGCGCATCCAGTGTGGCGTCGTCGCCCACGTGCAGCACCTCGTGGGGCAGCACATCAACGGCCGTGGCGGCCGCATGGAAGATGCGCACATCGGGTTTGGCGATGCCAAAGTCCGACGCGCTGATGCTGTGGCGAAAGTAGTGGCCGATGCCGATGCGGTGAATATCGGCATTGCCGTTGGACACCGCCACCACCGGGTAGCGCGCTGACAAGAAAGCCAGCGTATCGTGCGCATCGGCAAACAGCTCCACCCGCTGGCGCTCGGCAAAGAACAAATCAAACGCCGGTTCGGCCAGCGCGGGCTCATCACCGGCCTGCGTCAGCGCCAGCCGGATGGACTCGCGCCGCAGCGCGCTCAGGTCGCCCTTCAGGTCGGGGCGCAGGGTCACCATCTGGTTGCGGATGGCGCGCAGCGCCTCGGTGTCCGAGAAGAGTGCCGCCGTGGCAGGCGCGTGGTGGGTCAGCCAGTCCAGCAGCACACTCTCAGCCCGCGTGATGGTGGGCCAGATGGGCCAGAGCGTGTCGTCCAGATCGATGGAGATGGCGCGGATGCGGGAGGTGTCCAGAGAGGGAGTTGGCACAGGGCGCACCTGAAGGATGAAGGCGAAAAAAGAGGCCCCGGCGATGCACCGGGGCGAGGGCCGCAAAGCATACCGCAGGCCTTTGCGGAATGCAGACCGTTCAACCCGGGTCTGGCGCGCCCGCAGGCCCCAATGAAGATCCGCGCACCACCAGCAAGCCCGGCAGCAGGCTCTCACGTGCAGGGCCTTCCAAGCCGTTGATGCGCTCCAGCAGGCACTGCGCGGCACGTTGCCCGATGGCATCGGTGGGCTGGGCTACGGCGCTCAGGCCGGGCCGGATCAGCGACGCCCATTCGGGGTCGTCAAAGCCTACGAAACCCAGCTGTTGCCCAAACGTCCACCCCAGGCGCGAGACGGACGCTGCCACCCGCAGCGTGACCACCGAATTGCCCGCCACCACCGCGCAGCGCTCGCCGGGCCGGGCCTGCCGCAGCAGATCGGTGAGTGCCTGGTCCAGCACTTCGTCACCCTGCTCGGCCGCCAGCTCCAGCACCGCGCCGCGCACCGCCGAGCCCTTGGAAGACACCAGCGCACGAAAAGCCTCCGTGCGCTCGATGCGGGAACTCACGCCCAACAAGGGCTGGGTGATGTAGAGCAGACGCTGCCAGCCTTGCTGCTGCAGATGGGCACAGGCTTCGCGCATGGCGCCCTGGTTGTCCAGCGAGACGAAGTCTGCCGCCAGCCCGGCGTGGCGCCGGTCCACCAGCGCGGCGGGCTTGCCGTGCAAGGTGTTCACATCCGCCTGCCCCTCCCCCTGCCCCAGCGTGTTGAGGATGAACCCATCCACCTGGTAGCTGGCCAGCGCATCGATGGCCGCGCGCTCGCGTTCGCGGTCGTTGCCCAGGTTGAACAGCATGACCAGGTAGCCCGCATCCTGGCACGCCTTCTCGGCGCCGCGCAACACGGCCACCGAATAGGGGTTGGTGATGTCGGCCACCACCAGGCCAATCAGGCGCGAGCGGCCGTGGCTCAGCGCCTGGGCCATGGGGCTGGGCACATAGGCCAGCTTGGCGATGGCGGCCTCAACCCGCGCCGCAATGTCGGGGCTGAGCAGGCGTTCACGGTGGTTGAAGTAGCGCGACACCGTGGCCTTGGATACAC
>NZ_QAIM01000319.1:0-9906 GCF_003061035.1 Acidovorax sp. HMWF018 | reverse complement strand
GGGCGTGGCGGAGGATGCGGGTGTCGGCGGGCTCATGCGGGTACGGCGTTGTACACGGCGGCGGGCCGTTCGCCCGCCAGCGCCTGCAGCAGGTTGGTGGTGGCCAGCGCGGCCATGGCATGGCGCGTGTCGTGCGTGGCCGAGCCGATGTGCGGCAGCGGCGTCACGCGCGGGTGGCTGCGCAGGGGCGACGCCAGCGGCAGCGGCTCGGTGGCAAATACATCGAGCCCCGCTGCGCGCAGCGGGCCATGGTCCAGCGCGTGCAGCAGGTCTTGCTCCACCACGGTGGCACCCCGGCCGCCGTTGATGAAGATGGCGCCGGGCTTCATGGCCGCAAACAGTTCGGCGTTGACCATGCCCCGCGTGCTGTCCGACAAGGGCAGCATGGCCACCACAAAGTCTGATTGCGCCAGCAGCGCGGGCAGCGGCGTGTGGATGGCCTTGCCCTGCAATTCAGGGGCCTGGGTGGCGAGGTCCACCGGGCGGCGGGCGTGGTACATCACCGGCATGCCAAACCCCAGTGCGGCGCGGCGCGCCACCGCCTGGCCAATGCGGCCAAATCCGAGCAGGCCCAGCGTCTTGCCATGCACATCGCTGCCAAACAGGTCTTCTCCAATGTTCTTGGTCCACCGGCCCTCGCGCACCAACTGCGACAGCTCCACCAGCCTGCGGCTGGTGGCCATGAGGAGGGCAAACACCGAGTCTGCCACCGTTTCGTCAAGCACTCCGGGGGTGTGGCACAGCATGATGCCGCGCGCCTGCAGCACGTCCAGCGCGTAGTTGTCTACGCCCACCGAAATACTGGACACCACCTGCAGCTGGGGCGCACGCGCCAACACGGCGGCATCGATGGGAAAGCTGGAGCCGATGAGCCCGTGCGCCTGTGCCAGCGCGGCATCGAATCGCGCACGTTCATCGGGTTTGCGCGGGTCGGCCACGGTCACGTCGTGCACGGCGGTCAGCCGCGCGAGCTGGTCGGGCGGCAGTTCGCGAAACACCAGCACCTGTTTGCGCGCGGGGCTTGTGCTGCCGTCTGTTGAAGGTAGCGTCAGGCTCACAGCCCCGCCTCCTGCAGCTGGGCGCGGGTGGGCAGCCCTTCTGTGTCGCCAAGCACCTGCACGGCGCGCGCACCAATCCAGGCGCCACGGCGCACAGCGGCGGGCACGGACAGGCCTTCCAGCAGCGCGCTGATCACGCCCACGGCAAAGCCGTCGCCCGCGCCCACGGTGTCCACCACCTGGGCCACGGGCACGCCGGGCACGCGGCCGGTGCCGGCCACATCGCTGTCGTAGTAAGCGCCCTCGGGGCCAAGCTTGACGACCACCAGCTTGGCGCCCCGCTCACGGTAAAAGCGCGCCACACCCTCAGGGCTGGTTTCGCCGGTCAAAAACACGCCCTCTTCCATGCCTGGCAGCACCCAGTCGGCATAGGTGGCCAGGGTGTTGATCCAGTGGCGCATGGTCTCGGGCGACGACCACAGCGTGGGGCGCAGGTTGGGGTCGAACGAGATGGTGCGGCCTGCGGCGCGCATCACCTCCAGCGTGCGGATGGCGGCCTGTAGGCTGGTGTCGGAGATGGCGGCAAACACGCCCGTGGTGTGCAGGTGGCGCGCGGACCGCAGCCAGGGTTCGTCCACATCGGCGGGCCCCATCTGGCTGGCGGCAGAGCCCTTGCGGTGGTACTCCACCTGCGGGTCGCGGCCATCGGTCACTCGCTCTTTGAACTGAAAGCCCGTGCGCTGTGTGGCATCGCACACCACGTGCGAGCAATCGATGCCCTCGCCCTGCATGGCGGCCAGCAGCGCGCGACCCATGGAGTCTGTGCCCAGGCGGCTGGCCCAGCCTACCTTCAGGCCCAGGCGCGCGAGGCCGATGGCCACATTGGTCTCAGCCCCGGCCGTGCGCTTGTGGAAGCCGGTGGCGTTCTCCAGCGGGCCGGGCTCGTTGGCCACCAGCAGCAGCATGGCCTCGCCAAACAGTGCCACGTCGAAGACTGAATCACTCATGCAGCCTCCCGTGCAGCGCGGATAAAGGCCACCTGTTCGCGCGTGACCGCCACCAGGTCGTCACCCACCAGCGGGTATTCAATGGCATGCGGCACATCGGCTGGCAAGGCACGCAACACGGCGCGCCAGGGCGCCACCGAATCGGCCAGCGGCACCGCCACCCACTTGGCGGGCAGGCGCTGCACGCCCTTGCAGTGCACATAGCGCACATAGGGTGCCAGTGCCTGCGCGGCCTGCAGCGGGCATTCGCCCTGCCAGTGCCAGTTGCCCATGTCAAAGGTCATGCCCAGGCCGAGCCCCGCCTGCGCCTGGGCTGCAAAAAACGCCTGCATGGCGGCCAGCGTGCCGGCGGTGGCGGTCTGGTCGTTCTCGATCACCAGCTCCACCTGCGGGGCGGCCTGCAGCAGGGCCTGGAGGCGTTGCAGCGACGTATGCGATGTCGGCAGGGGTGCGCCAAAGCCGCCAATCGACATCTTCAGGCGCGGAGCACGCAGCACCTGGGCGGCCTGCACGCCACGTGCCAGGGCTGCTTCATCCAGCTCGCCCTGCGCGGTCCAGAGGCCTTCGGGGCTGGAGTACACCGCCGCCCGGCCCGCCAGCGCGGGCAGCTCGGTGGCCGCATCGCGCAGCAGCTCGCCACGCACCTCCACGCCGTCCGCGCCCGCTTGCTGGGCCAGGTCGGTGCACCACAGCTGGCCGTGGCGACCGGTTTCGGCCGCGCCGAAGGAGGACAGGGAAATCAATACCTTCATGTGTTTCTTTCAGGCCGCGCCCCCACGGGGCGAAGGCCATCAACCGCACGACCTGTCAGGTCTCGATGTGCGTGGGTCTGTGCGTGGGTTTCAATGTGCGTGGTGTGAACTCAGGATCTGGCCCAGGAACTGCCGCGTCTTGTCGTGCTGCGGCTGGCCGAAGAACTGCTGCGGTGGCGCCTGCTCCAGGATCTTGCCGTCGGCCATGAAGATCACCCGGTCGGCCACGCTGCGGGCAAAACCCATCTCGTGCGTCACGCACAGCATGGTCATGCCGTCTTCGGCCAGGCTGATCATGGTGTCCAACACTTCCTTGACCATCTCGGGGTCGAGCGCCGAAGTGGGCTCGTCAAACAGCATCACCTTGGGCGCCATGCACAGCGCCCGCGCAATGGCCACGCGCTGCTGCTGCCCACCCGACAACTGGCTGGGGTGCTTATGCGCCTGCTCGGGGATGCGCACGCGGGTCAGGTACTTCATGGCCACTTCTTCGGCCTGCGCCTTGCTCATGCCGCGCGAACGCATAGGAGCCAGCGTGCAGTTTTCCAGAATGGTCAGGTGCGGGAACAGGTTGAACTGCTGGAACACCATGCCCACTTCGGCGCGCACGGCATCCACGTTCTTGCCGCCAGCGGTCAGGTCGATGCCATCGACCTCGATGCGGCCCTTTTGCACCGTCTCCAGCCGGTTGATGCAGCGAATCAGCGTGGACTTGCCCGAGCCCGATGGCCCGCAGATCACGATGCGCTCGCCGGGCCGCACCGACAGGTTGATGTCGGTGAGCACCTGGAAGCTGTCGTACCACTTGTTGACTCCCTCCATCGTGATGATGGGGGGTGCACCGGCGGTGGTCATCGTCGTAGTGACTGCGTCCGTCATTGTCAAAGGCTCCTGGGATGTCTCACTCTGTTCGACTGAGAGCGGATAAGAAAACTCAGCGAAGCGGTTCTGGCTAGGCGCTGCGTCGCAGGCAGTACGGGTAGTACGACAAGACGCAGCAACGACGCCAGAAGAGTTTTATTAACCGCTCTTACTGCAGCTTGGGCAGGTCGGCGCCCAGCCACTTTTGGTACAGCTTGTTCAGCTCGCCATTGGCAGTGTTGCGTGCCACAAAGTCGTTCACGGCCTTGGTCAGCTCGTCCTGGCCGGGGCGCAGGGCGATGCCCATGGCCTGCTGCAGCAGGTTGAACTTGTTCTCGAAGGTGTTGGCGGGCACGCGCTTGGCGATCTGCGCCGCCACCGTGACCGAGCAGCCAATCGCATCGACCTGGCCCGAGATCAGCGCCTGCATGGCCGACGCATCGTCGTCAAAGCGGCGGATCTCGGTACCCTCAGGCGCAGCCTTGGTCACGGCCACGTCTTGCGTGCTGGCGCGGGCCACGCCCACGCGCACGGTCTTGAGGTCGGCAGCGCTCTTGATGTTGGCGCCCGTCTTGCCGTACAACACGATGGTCGCGGCCGCATAAGGCTGCGAGAACTGCACCTGCTTGGCACGCTCGGGCGTGATGGCCAGCGAAGCCACCAGCACATCGACCTTGTTGGTCAGCAAAAACGGAATGCGGTTGGGGCCGGTGACGGGCACGATGTTGGCCTTCACGCCCAGGTCCTTGGCCAGCAGCTTGGCCACGTCGGCGTCGTAGCCGTCGGGCTGGTTTTGTGCATTCGTGGTGCCGTAGGGCGGAAAGTCCACCAGCATGCCGATAGTGATCTCACCCTTCTTCTTGATGTCCGCCACGGACTGGGCCGAGACCAGCGGCGCAAAGGCTGTGAGCGCGGCACCCAGGCCCAAGGCGGCCAAAGCGGCGGTAGCGGTGCGGCGTTGCAAAGAAAAAGTCATCGCATGTCTCCTGGTGGTTGGTGTGAACGAGAACAGAAAGAAAAAAGAAGGTTGCGGCGCGTGGCTCAGCGCGCCAGAGCGCGGGCGCGCTTGCGCTCCATGCGTGCGGCCAGCAGCGACAGCGGCCAGCAGATCACGAAGTACAGCGCGGCCACGGTGGTGAACACATGCAGCGGCTGAAACGTGGCGTTGTTGATGATCTGCCCCGCCCGCGTGATCTCGGTGAAGCCGATGATGGCCGCCAGCGATGTGCCCTTGATGATCTGCACCACGTAGCCCACCGTGGGCGGCAGCGCGATCTTGAAAGCCTGGGGCAGCACCACAAACCGCATGCGGGCCACGTATTTGAGGTTCAGGGCCTGCGCAGCCTCCCACTGGCCACGTGGCACCGCCTCGATGCAGCCGCGCCAGATCTCGGCCAGAAACGCCGCGCTGTTCAGCACCAGCGCCACGCCCGCCGCCACCCAGGGGTTGATGTCAAACCCCAGCATGGGCGCACCAAAGAAGATGAGGAACAGTTGCAGCAGCAGCGGCGTGCCCTGGAACACCTGGATGAACAAGCGCGATGCATTGCGTGCCGCAGCGTTCTCTGAGGTGCGCGACAGCGCCACCACCAGCCCCAGCAGCGCACCGCCGACGAAGGCAATGGCCGACAGCGCCAGCGTCCACTGCGCGGCCTGCACGATGAAAAGAAACTCGGAGAGTCCGAAAGTACGCATGGCAGGTATTCCTCAGCGACGGTCTGGGTAATTCAGCATGCGCTGATAGATCAGCTTGAACAGCGCCGAGAAACTCAGCGCCAGCGCCAGGTAGATGGCCGTCACCACGATGTAGATCTCAAAGCTGCGGAAGGTCTGCGACTGCAGGTTGGCCGCCACCGAGGTCAGGTCGTCCGCCGAGATCACCGACACCACGGCCGAGCTGAGCATCAGCAAGATGAACTGGCTGGTGAGCGCCGGGTAGATGGCCTTGAGCGCAGGCTTGAGGATGACAAACCGAAAGATCTCCCACGGCTTGAGGTTGAGGGCCTTGCCCGCCTCGATCTGCCCCTTGGGGATGGACTCGATGCCCGCCCGCACGATCTCGGCCGCATAGGCCCCCAGGTTGACCACCATGGCTGTCAGCGCCGCCGTGTAGGGCGACCAGCGCAGGCCGATGGAGGGCAGCGCAAAGAAGAAGAAAAACAGCTGCACCAGAAACGGCGTGTTGCGGATGACCTCGATGTACGCATTGATCAAAAACCGCAGCCAGCCCGGCCCGCCGGTCTTGCCCCAGGCGCAAAAGATGGCCACCACAAGCCCCAGCAAAGTGGCGGTGAGCGACAGCTGCACGGTGATCCAGGTGCCCTTGAGCAACAAGGGCCACGCGGCAAACACGGCATCGAACTGGAACTGGTAATTCACGGTGGACAGTCGTTATTCCAAAGTGGCGCCAGTTTATGAAACCGGTTTCATAACCACATCAGGGAATACCCGATGCACCCTAAAAAGGGGCTGAAAACACCTGAAGACGCCATGCCCGGCGCTGATCTCGCAGGCGGGTGTGTGCCGGGCGGCAAATAGGCTCCCAGCCCGCACTGGCTCGGCGCGTGGGTGAAAATGCCGCATGCCTTCCTTCCACCCCGAACCCCCTTTCACCCACGGCCAGGCCGACCGCACCGCTGTGCTGCTGTGCAACCTGGGCACGCCCGACGAACCCACGGCCCCGGCCGTGCGCCGCTATCTGGCGCAGTTTCTGGGTGACCACCGCGTGGTGGAGATCCCCAAGCTGCTGTGGATGCCCATCCTGCACGGCATCATCCTGCGCACCCGCCCGGCCAAGTCGGCCGCCAAATACGCCAGCATCTGGACGCCTGAGGGCTCGCCCCTGGCGCACTGGACGGCCAAGCAGGCCACGCTGCTGCGCGGCTGGTTGGGTGAGGCAGGCCACGCGGTGCTGGTGCGCCACGCCATGCGCTACGGCAACCCGTCCATCGCCAGCCAGCTCGATGCCCTCAAGGCCGAAGGCGCCACGCGCATCCTCATCCTGCCGCTGTACCCGCAATACTCCGCCACCACCACCGCCAGCGTGTTCGACGCTGTCTACACCTGGGCCGCTGCCACCCGCAACGTGCCCGAGCTGCGGTTTGTGAACCACTACCACGACGCCCCCGGCTACATCGACGCCCTGGCCCGCACCATCGAAACGCACTGGAAGCACCACGGCCAGCCCGACCAGCTGGTGATGAGCTTTCATGGCGTGCCCGAGCGCACCCTGCACTTGGGCGACCCCTACCACTGCGAGGCCCGCAAAACCGGCCGCCTGCTGGCCGAGCGCCTGGGTCTGCGCGAGGAGCGCTACCGCATCACCTTCCAGTCGCGCTTTGGCAAGGCCAAGTGGCTGGAGCCCTACACCCAGCCCACCATCGAGGCGCTGGGCAAGGCGGGCACGCGGCGGGTGGACGTGGTGTGCCCCGGCTTCACCAGCGACTGCCTGGAGACGCTGGAAGAAATCAACATGGAAGTGCGCGAGGCCTTCTTGCACGCGGGCGGCAAGGAGTTTCACTACATCCCCTGCCTGAACGACAACCACCACTGGATCACTGCGCTGAGCCGCGTGGCCCAACAGCACCTGGCGGGCTGGCCCACAGAGGCCCCCACCGCCGCCGCACTGGCCGATGCGCGCAGCCACGCGCTGGCCGGTGGTGCACCTGCCGGGGTATGCCCGGTGGCGCACTGATACGCATGCCCATGCCATTGCGCATGCCAAAGCGAATGGCACCGGGCGGCCTGCGCGCCCATGGTCATTCACTACATTATTGATAGCACTCAGGGCATATTGCACTAGCGCATCCGCCCGTTTTGGCTCATATTTTGGTCGCCAGATGCTGCACGGCTGCCTGCCACGCCCTCCGCACCGCCCCCTATTACACCCACATCAATGCCTGCTTTTGCCCTTGCCCCCCACCAGTTGCGTCTGACCATTGACCCCGCCACGCTGGGCTTTGCCAGCACCGCCGAGCTGCAAGACCTGCCCCTGCCCTGGATCGGGCAGGAGCGTGCCCAGGCCGCCGCGCAATTTGGCCTGGCGATGCAGCAGCCGGACTACCACCTGTTTGTGCTGGGCGAAGTGGGCAGCGGGCGGGCGTCACTGCTGCGCCAGGCCATGCAGGCCGAGGCCGCAAAACGCGCGGTGCCGCCCGACCTGTGCTACCTGCACCACTTTGACCAAGCCGACCGCCCCCGCGCACTGCGCCTGCCTGCGGGCGAAGGCCGCCTGCTGCGCCAGGGCCTGGCCGACATGGCACGCAGCCTGCAGGCCGACATCCCCAAACGCCTGACCAGCCCCGACTTCAAGGCCGAGGCTGAGCGCATCGAGAAGACCTGGCAAACGCAAGAGAGCGAAGCCTTTGCAGCGCTGGACGCATTTGCCGAGGCGCGCCAGTTCCGCCTGAGCCGCGAGGCCGGGCACATGGTGTTCACCCTCACCGGCCCCAAGGGCCAGCCGCTGACCGAAGGCGAGGCGCGCGCCCTGCCCCGCGAGCGCCGCACCGAGATCGACGCCGCCGAGCAGGAGCTGCGCGCCGAGATCGCCAAGTTTCTCGAAACCACCCGCCCGCTGGAGCGCGCGCGCGACGACGCCCTGGCCGCACTGCGCCGCCAGGCCATCAAGCCGCTGGTGGAGCACGCGCTGCACGGCATCCGCCAGGGGCTGCGCAAGCAGATCAAGGACGCCGTCAAGCTCACGCAGTGGCTGGACCAGGTAGAGCGCGCCGTGCTGGACCACATCGACCTGTTCGAGCCCGGCGACGCTGACCAAGGCCAGGACGCCGAGGACGACCGCAAGGACGCACTGGACGACCTGCTGGCCCGCTGCCAGGTGAACGTGGTGGTGGACAACCACGGCCGCACCAGCGCCCCGGTGGTGGTGGAAGACAACCCTACGGCCCGCACCCTGTTCGGCAGCATCGAACACGGCGCAGACGCCGACACCGTGCAGGCCGACCACGCCAGCATCCACGCGGGCAGCCTGCTCAAGGCGCATGGCGGCTTCATCCTGCTGCACCTGCACGACCTGGCCGCCGAAGAAGGCCTGTGGCCGCGCCTGCGCCGCTTTCTGCGCTGTGGGCGCCTGCAGATCGAGGACGGCAGCGGTGGCGGCGGCCCCGCCCATGCGCCCGGCGGCGCCGTGGCGCTGCAGCCCGAGCCGGTGGACGTGGATGTGAAGATCGTGCTGATCGGATCGGTGGAGGAGTACTACGCGCTGCAAGAGGCGGACCCCGACGCCGCGCGCCGCTTTCGCGTCAAGGTGGACTTTTCAGACCGGTTCATCGCCACCCCCGGCACCCACCAGTCCTCAGCCATCCTGGTCGCGCATTGCTGCAAAAAGCGCGGCCTGCCCCACTTTGCCGCCGGCGCCGTGGCCCTGCTGCTGGAGCAATCGCACCGCGAAGCCGACGACCAAGGCCGCCAAAGCGCCCGCTTTGCCCACACCGAAGCACTCGCCATCGAAAGCGCCGCGCTGTGTCAGGCCCGCGCAGGCACCCTGGTGCAAGCCGCCGACGTGCAAGCCGCACTGGCCGCCCGCACCCTGCGCCACAACCAGCCCGAAGAAGAGCTGCACGAGTCCATCACCGAAGGGGAGCGCCTGATCACGCTGCAGGGGTCCATCACCGGCCAGATCAACGCCATGACGCAGATCGACCTGGGCGATTACCGCTTCGGCTTTCCGGTGCGCATCACCGCGCGCACCTTTGCCGGGCAAGAGGGCCTGCTCAACATCGAGCGCGAGGTCGATATGTCCGGCCCCATCCACGACAAGGGCGTGCTCATCCTGCACAGCTACCTCACCGCCCTGTTCAGCCACGTCGCGCCGCTGGCGCTCAACGCGTCCATCGTGTTCGAGCAGGAATACAGCGGCGTGGAAGGCGACTCAGCCTCGTGCGCCGAGCTGTACGCGCTGCTGTCCAGCCTGTCAGGCCTGCCCCTGCGCCAGGGCATCGCCGTGACGGGCGCATTGAACCAGCACGGCGAGGTGCTGCCCGTGGGCGGCATCAACGAAAAGATCGAAGGCTGGTTCCGCGCCTGCCAGACTGCGGGGCTGGACGGCACACACGGCGTGCTGATCCCCGCCCGCAACCAGCGCCACCTGATGCTGGACCGCAGCGTGCTGGACGCGGTGGAACGCGGGCTGTTCCATGTCTACACCATGGGACATGTGAGCGAGGGAATTGCGCTGCTGACGGGGGAGGCATCGGGCATGAGCCCGGCCGAACTGCTGCAGGCCCAGGCCGACGAGCTGGCCCACCGTGCTGCGGCCGTAGAAGACACGGT
>NZ_QAIM01000318.1:0-8180 GCF_003061035.1 Acidovorax sp. HMWF018 | reverse complement strand
GCCCAGGCCTGTGCTTTCGGCGATCTCGGCCTCCACCACGGGGCTGCCGGGCTGCAGCTGCAGCGTGGAGATCATGGTCTCGATGGCGTCGTAGGCCACGTCCGCCGCGCGCCGCTTGGGCGCGGGGTCTTGCTGGGGGGAGGGGCGGCGGAGTGTCATCGGAAGTGAAGGACGTTGCGGGAGGCCGCATCTTATGGGATGCGGCCCCGGTGACCCTTGCGGACTGTCAGAGGCTTGCGCCCGCCTTGCGCAGCTCGGCAATCTGCGGCGCCTTGGGCAGCCACAGCTTGTCGAACTCCTGGATGATGCCGTCGGGGTTGAAGGACGATGCCGTCTTGAAGGCGATGGACGTGCCCTTGAACTTCTCGATCAGCCCGGCCTCGGTGGTCACGATGTCGTTGATCTGCGCATCCAGCGACTGGGCCACCAGCTTGCGGATGATGTCCTTGTCCTTGGCGTCCAGCCCTTGCCAGATGCGGCCGGAGACCAGCGGCGCGAACGGCATGAACAGGGCGTTCATCTGCAGCAGGGTCTTGGCTACCTTGTCGAAGCGCTGGTTCCACGAGAACTCGATGTCCGCCTCCAGCCCGTCGACTTGGCCGTTGCTCATGGCATCAAACACCTGCGGCGTGGGGATGGGTGTGGGCGCGGCGCCGAGCATTTGGTAGAAGTCGCGGTACACCGGCGTGGGGTTGATGCGCAGCTTCATGCCCTTGATGTCGGTGGGCACGGCGATGTCCTTGGTGGAGAACACGGCGCGCATGCCGGTGATGCCCCAGCCCAGGCCGATGGTGCCGGTCTCGCGCGGCAGCACTTCGAGCAGTTTGGTGGCAGATGGGTGTTTGACGAGTTTGGCCACGGCAGGCGTGGAGCGCACCAGGTACGGAGCATTGATCGCCGCGATGCTGGACACGCGCGAGCCCAGCTCGGCCGCCTGGATCCAGCCCATGTCGAGCGCGCCGGACTGCAGCTGCTGCATCATCGCGGCCTCGTTGCCCAGCTGGCCCGAGTGGAAGACCGTGACGCTCAGTCGGCCATCAGTTTCCTTCTTGAGTGCCTCGCCAAACTGCAGCGCGGCGCGGTTCCAGGAGTGGCCCGCAGGCGTGATCAGCCCCAGGCGAAACTCCTTGGCATCGGCTGCACGTACCAGCGCTGGAAAGCCCAGCCCCGTGACGGTGGCAGCGGCCACGGCGTGGCGCTGGATGAAATGGCGGCGGGTGACAGTGTGGGCGGGCGTGGTCGTCATGGTGAACTCCGTGTGAAAGAACCTTGGGAGGGGGACGGGGGATCTGTTGCTCGACGGCCTACTTGAGCAGGCCGAGCGACAGGCTGGGGAACAGCGACAGCATCACCAGCGCCACGCAGCTGATGATGAAAAACGGCAAGGTGACGATGAACATCTTTCCGGGCTTGGCCCCGGTGACGGCCGACGCGACAAAAAAGCTCAGGCCCACGGGTGGCGTCATCAGCCCCAGCACCAGATTGACGACGATCACCACCCCAAAATGGCGCGGGTCGATGTGATAGACCTCGGTGGCAATCGGCAGCAGGATGGGCGCGGTCATAATGAGGCCGGGGATGCCGTCGATCACGGTGCCGATGACCAGCAGGATGGCGTTGGTGAGCAGCAAAAAGGTGATCGGGTCGTGCGCCACCGTCTGCACCCAGGCGGCCACCATCTGCGGCACCTTGCCGTAGATCAGCAGCCACGAGAACACGGCTGCCGCCGCCACCAGAAACAGCACGATGGCCGAGTAGATGGCCGAGCGCAGCAGGATGGCGGGCATCGCACTGAAGCGGAACTCCTTGGTCACATAGCGGCCCACCAGGGCCGAGACCAGCGCGCCCACGGCGGCCGATTCGGTGGGGTTGGCCAGGCCGCTCAGGATGGAGCCCACGATGATGATGGGGATCAGCAGCGTGGGGCTGGCCTGCACCACGGTGCGCGCACGCTGGGCCAGGGTGCGCTTTTCGCTGCGCGGGTAGTCGTAGATGAAGCCCATGAGGGCGATCACGATGAAGAACAGCAGCGTGAGCAGAACGCCGGGCAAGATGCCCGCAATCAGCATGTCGCCCACGGCCACCTGCGCCAGCACGCTGTAGACCACAAACATCACCGAGGGCGGAATGATGGGCCCCAGCATGCCGCCATACACCGTGAGTCCGGCCGCAAAGGTCTTGTCATAGCCCTGCTTTTCCATCTCTGGGACCATGACCTGCGACATGATGGCCACCTGTGCGGTGGCCGAGCCAATGATCGACGACACCAGCATGTTGGCCAATATGTTCACGTAGGCCAGCCCCCCTTTGACCGAGCCGATGATGGCCATCGACAAGTCCACCAGCCGCCGCGTGATACCGCCGCTGTTCATGATCTCGCCAATCAGGATGAACAGCGGGATGGCGATGAGGCCATAGCTGTCCACCCCGCCGAACATCTGCATGGGGAACGACTGGAACAGCACCGGGCTGCCGATGCTGAGGATGTACACCGCGCCTGACAGGCACAGGCACACGCCGATGGGCACACCCACCATCAAGGCGGCGAGGAAGAACAGGGTGGTGATCATGGTCGGGCTCTGGTGGGTTTTGCGGGCGCAGGGGCGTTCAGTTCACGGCGTCGGCGTTGACTACGTCGAAGCCCGCGTGCTGCACACGCTCTGCGGCGCCCATGTCTTCGAGCAGGTTGGCCAGTGCATGCACGCTGAAGGTGGCCGAGAAGATCGGCAGGATGAGTTGCAGCACCCAGGTGGGCCAGTTCAGCGTCTGGGTGCGCTCGGTGTAGATGAAGTTGAAGCTCTCGGCCGCAAACTCCTTGGCGTCAAAGCCGTAGCGCGCAATCCCGATGGGGTCCATCCACACCCAGCACATCACCAGCATGGCCAGGCCAAACAGCAGCACGCCGGACGTGGCCAACACCTTGAATGCCTTGGCGCCCCGCGCGCCGAGGTGGTCGGTGAGCATGGTCACGGCAAAGTCCATGCGCAGCCGCGTCATGACCGAGGCGCCCACAAAGGTCAGCCAGACCACCGTGTAGACCGCCGCCTCGTCCACCCAGTAGATGGGCATGCCGGTGTAGCGCGTGACGACGTTGAGCAGGATCAGCAGCACCAGCAACGTCATGAGGGCGGTGAGCAGATGCCGCTCCATGCGCAGAACCTGCGTGGACAACGCCAGCACCCAGCGGACGGGAGCGCGCGGCGCCGGAGAGTGCGGGGCGGGTGGACTGGTGGGTGTGGGCATGATGGGGTTCCTGAGGAGGAGGGCGCGGCGATGAAAGAAAAAGCTTTCTGCTTTTTAATATCTAACAAATATATTTAAAAGCAAGATGGATGCCTGCTGGGTGCGGGTAAGCCCTGAAAGGAAGGACGGGGGAAAACGGCTGCGCGCGCGTCAGCCCGAAGGAGCTGCGGGCTCGCGCTGAGCACTGGTGGTGGCCGCGGGCGTGCGGGCGGCCAGCGTGCCAATGCGTGTGGGCGCCAGCAGATGCCGTGGGGGCGAAGGCGTCCAGCCAAACAGGTGCTGTGCGGCAGCGCCGCAAATGCGGCCCTGGCACGCGCCCATGCCGCAGCGGGTGTGGAGCTTGGCATCGATCCAGCCGTTGCGATCGGCCAGTGCAGCGTAGGGCACGTCTTCGCAGCGGCACACCAGGGTGCCGGGCTGCGCCAGGGTTTTGAGTGCTCCGTTCAGTGGAAAAGAAGCCTGCAACGCCTGCGCAAAGCGCTCCCAGCGTGCCAGCTGCGGACGCAGCGCCTGGGCCTGTTGCACCTGTCCCGCTGCCACATGTCCTGCCATGGCGCCCTGAACCAGTGCACGTTCGCTGCCGCCAAAGCCGGTGGCTTCACCTGCGGCGAATACACCGGGCACGCTGGTGCGCATCTGTGCATCGACAGCCAGGCCCTGGCCACCGCTCAACGGCCCGCCCAGCGCGCAGCCCAGCATCTGCCCCAGGTGGGTGTTGGGCACCAGCCCGAACCCGCAGGCCACGCGGTCGCAGGCCATGGTTTCTTCGGCGTGTTGGCCTTTGCGCAGCCTCACTGTTTGCACCTGCGTGGTGCCTTGGACTTCCAGCACATGGCTGCTGGCGCGCAACTGCGGGTGAAGCAGCGTGAGGGCTTGCAACGCCTTGGCAGGCCAGCGCGGCAGTTGCGCTGCAAAGCCAGCGAGCGCGCTCCACGGCGCCTGCTCCGCCACGCGCACCACGGTGGCACCCGCTTTGTTGGCTGTGGCGGCAGCGGCCAGCAGCAGAGGGCCTGTGCCTGCAATGACGATGCGCTGGCCGCGCACGTCAAGCCCTGCCTTGATGAGGGCCTGCAACGCGCCTGCACCCGTCACACCGGGCAACGTCCAGCCCGGGAAGGGCAGCAACAGCTCGCGGGCTCCGGTGCACAGCACGATGCGGTGGCTGTGCTGGGTCCAGCCCCGGTCAGCGTCTTCCAGCAGCAGGGCCGGGGCCTTGTCGCCGGGTTGGGAATCACCCAGGCCCACCACGCGGGTGCCAGGCAGCAGGCGGATGTTGGTGTGCCGGGCCAGCGCCGCGCGGTGCTGTTGCGCCAGGGCGGGCAAGACCACCTGGGGGCCATCGCGCCAGATTTGCCCGCCGGGCTGCGCGTTGTCATCCACGATGGTGATCGCGGCCCCGCTGGGTGCGGCAGTGAGGGCAGCGGCCAAACCTGCAGGGCCTGCGCCGATGATGAGGATGTCGCAGCGCTCGTGCGCCGAGTGTTGCTCGGTCATGGATGGGGTCACGGGCTGGTTCATGGCGTGGCGCTCCCGGGTGCTGTGCCGACATCGGTGTGAATCGACATGCCCTCGGTGCATACCGTCTGGCACGCCAGGCGTGTGCGGCCGTGGATGCGGACCCTGCATTCGTGGCACACCCCCATGCCACACAGCGGTGCCCGCGCCGCGCCGGTGACCGAGGTGCGTGTAGTGCCTGGCGTTTGCTGCGCCAGCGCGGCGGCGACGCTGGTCCCTGCGGGCACCTGAAGGGGAGTGCCATTCATCACGATGTGCACCAGGGCGGGTGTTCTGGATGAGGTCATGGTGTGCTCAGACCTGCAAAGCGGCCAGGTGCAAAGGGCGTGGGGTCGATCGCCGGGGCGCCCCCTGCGATCTGGGCCGCCAGCAACTGCGCGGTGGCCGGGGCGGTGGTCACCCCCAGCCCTTCATGTCCCACGGCCAGCCAGAGGTGCGGGTGTTCGGGGTGTGCGCCAATCAGCGGCAGGCTGTCTGGCGTGGCGGCG
Organism: Acidovorax sp. HMWF018; assembly: GCF_003061035.1. Taxonomy (NCBI): domain Bacteria; kingdom Pseudomonadati; phylum Pseudomonadota; class Betaproteobacteria; order Burkholderiales; family Comamonadaceae; genus Acidovorax; species Acidovorax sp. HMWF018. Next base: position 2,934 of record NZ_QAIM01000318.1, on the reverse strand, counting down.
CGAAAGCCGGTCCAGGTGCGGATGGCGTTGAGGTCGGCCAGGCCTGGCAGGTAGTCGAGTGCCCGTTGCAGCATGCGCGCCATCACGGCGTTGTTGACGGCGGGGTCGGTGGTGTCGAACTCGCGCGACGAGCCGATCAGCAACTGCCCTGTGGGCCGGGGCTGCACGTTGAAGGCCACGGAGGTACCGTCGCTGTGGTGCGCGCTGGTGATGTAGCCCAGCTCCACCAACTGGTGGTGCACGGTGCCTGGGTAGCGGTCGGTGATGACGAGGTGGCCCTTTTTGGGGCGCAGCGGCAGGCCGGGGCACAGCTGCGGGGCTTGGATGCCGCTGGCCAGCACGATGGCGCCGGCGCTGCGCTGGCTTCCGTCCCGCAGGGTGACGGTGTGGCCGTCGATCTGCATCGCTTCAGCCTGCTCCAACACAAGGTGTCCGTGGGCTGCGGCCTGGTCCAGCAGCCACTGGGCTGCGCGCGGGGCGTAGACCACGCTGTCCCCCTGCACCTTGAGCGCACCCGCCAGACCGGGGCGCAGTGCGGGTTCTGCGCGGGACAGGGCGGCCGCGTCGAGCATGTCGCAGGCGATTCCATGTGCTTGCAGGGTGCTGCGTTTGTCATGGGCCGCCTGCAGCTCTGCATCGTTGGCGGCCAGCCAGAGCGTGCCGCAGGGCGTGAACGCACAGCCCGCATCCATGAGGGGTGCCCAGGTGTGCCAGAGGTCCAGCGATGTCTGGCTCAGCGCCAGTTCTGCCGGGTTGTCATCCATCACCACCAGATGGCCCATGCCCGCCGCCGTGGCACCGCCGAGGCGCGCATCGATGACGCGTACCGACAGCCCTGCCAACACCAGCGCATGGGCGCAGGCGGCACCCACGATGCCAGCGCCAATCACAAAGACATCGGTGTGTTGCATGGGGCGCGGGTGCAGCAGCAGGGTCGGGTTAAAGCCGGATGCCCCAGCCAAAGGGGTCCTTGTCTTCAATCAGCAAAGTAGCGTCGGCGCTCATGTGCGCGCGGCCCCGCAAGGTGGGGATGACCTTGCCATCGTCCTGCAGCGTGTAGCTGGCCTCGAACTGGCTGCCGATGATGCTGGCTTGGCGCCAGAGTGCGCCCGGTGCCAGCTTGCCGTCAGCCGCCAGGCAGGCCACCTTGGCGCTGGTACCCGTGCCGCAGGGCGAGCGGTCATAGGCCTTGCCGGGACACAGCACATAGTTACGGCTGTCGGCCTGGTCGTCGTCGGCAAACAGCTCGATGTGGTCAATCTCGCCGCCGTTGTCGCCCCGAATGCCCTGGTCTTTGAGGGCTTGCTGCACGGCGCAGCTGTAGGCCATCAACGCCTCTAGGTTGTCGCTGGCTACGCGCTGGCCGTGGTCGGAGATCAGGAAGAACCAGTTGCCGCCCCAGGCCACATCGCCCACCACGCGGCCATGGCCGGGCACGTCCACCGCCAGCTGATGATGCAGCCGGTAGGCCGGCACGTTGCGCACGCTGACCGAGCCATCGGTGTGCAGGGTGGTGGTGACGGTGCCCACCGGGGTTTCGATGCGGTGCTCGCCAGGGGTGATGCGGCCTAGGTAGGCGAGCGATGCGATCAGCCCGATGGTGCCGTGGCCACACATGCCCAGGTAGCCGCTGTTGTTGAAGAAGATCACGCCCGCTGCGTTGGCGGGATCTTGCGGCGCGCAGAGCAGCGCCCCCACCACCACGTCGCTGCCACGCGGCTCCAGCACGGTGGCTGCCCGCCAGGCATCGTGGCGCTCGGCCAGCAGCGCACGCCGTTCGGCCATGGTGCCGGTGCCCAGGTCCGGGAAACCGTCGATGACAAGCCGGGTCGGCTCGCCGCCCGTGTGGGAGTCGATCACGTGGATGCGTTGCATGGTGCTGTGGTGGTGGAGTAGGGCGCTCAGTGTCTCAGGCGACAGACTGGTATTTTGTAGGGCGCGTGGCCAGGGCCTTGCGCACCACACTCTCGACAAATGCGCGTTCGTCGCCCACCAGGGGCAGGCGGGGGCGGCGCATGTGTTCGGTGCCCACACCCACCAGCGCATCGATGAGCTTGAGGTTCTGCACGAGCTTGTTGGACACATCCAGGTGCAGCATGGGCGTCATCCACTGGTAGAGCGGCAGCGCCTCGGCAAATTTGCCCGCTTTCATCAGGTCGTACAGCGCCACGGTTTCGCGCGGGAAGGCGCAGCCCACGCCGGCCAGCAGGCCGTCGCATCCCAGGGCCAGGCCTTCGTAAGCTAGGTCGTCCACGCCCAGGAAGAGCTGGTAGCGGTCGCCCACAGTGTTGCGCAGGTCGGTGATGCGGCGGATGTCGCCGGTGCTTTCCTTGATGGCGGCGATCCACTCGCAGTCGGCCAGCTCCACCATGTGCTCGGGTTTCAGGTCCACGCGGTAGGCCACAGGGTTGTTGTAGACCATCAGGGGGCGCTGGGCGGCACCCGCCATGGCGCGCACATTGGCCATGGCCTCGCGGGCGTCGGCCACGTAGATCACCGAGGGCATGACCATGTAGCCGGCGACACCGAGCATGTTGCCGCCGTCGATGTAGCGCAGTGCCTCGCGGGTGCTGGTTTCGGACACGTTGGCGAGCACTGGTACGCGGCCGTCAGCGGCTTCGAGGGCGATCTTGGCAACCTGGAGCTTTTCCTCCAGTGTGAGGGTGCTGGCTTCGCCGAGAGAACCGCAGGTGACCAGCCCGTGGATGCCGTTGCGGATCTGGAAGTCGATGTGGCGGGCTGTGCCCTCGGCGTCGATGGACTCGTCGGCGTGGAACTTGGTGGTGATGGCAGGGAAGATGCCTTGCCAGCGGGGTTGTGGGTTCACGAGGGGCTCCTTGGATCGGTGGGTGGGTTGCAGTTATTAATATATTAACAAGATATTTAAAGTGCGCAAGCGAATTTTTCAGCATTCGTTGGCGCATGGATCGGAGG
>NZ_QAIM01000317.1:1796-15725 GCF_003061035.1 Acidovorax sp. HMWF018 | reverse complement strand
GCAGAAGGCTGGGTCATGGGATGGATCACTCAGGGTAGGGCGCCGCCATCAAGGGGTGGCCGTTGCCGACGGCGGATTTTATGCGGAGCGGGAGAATGCCAGACTCGCCATCCATCCACTGCACTTCCCATGACGACTTCCGATGCCCCCGTCACCATCCGCCCCCTCCAGGCTGCCGACTGGCCCGCCGTGTGGCCCATCCTGCGCACCACCTTCCAGGCGGGAGACACGTATGCGTTTGCCGCCGACAGCACCGATGCCGAGATCCACAAAGCCTGGGTAGAGCTGCCTGCTGCGACCTTTGTCGCCCTTGGCGCGGGCGGGGAGATTTGGGGTACCTATTTCATCAAGCCCAACCAGGCCGGGCTGGGGGCCCATGTGTGCAATTGTGGCTATGTGGTGGCGCCGACCGCGCAGGGGCAGGGCGTGGCCTCGTTGATGTGTGAGCACTCCCAGCAGCAGGCTGTGGCCATGGGCTTTCGGGCCATGCAGTTCAACCTGGTGGTAGCCAGCAACGTGCGCGCCGTGCGGCTGTGGCAGCACCTGGGCTTTGCGATCGTGGGCACGCTGCCCGGGGCCTTCCGGCACCACACGCTGGGCTATGTCGATGCCCACGTGATGTTCAAGACGCTGGTGGCCTGAGCTTTTTGCCAATGCAAAAAGGGCTCCCACATGGGAGCCCTTTCTGAGAGTCCGGGGGCACATGTCCACAACAGTGAGAGGCCGCCACCCGGGAAGATCCGCGTTCTTACATCGCGCTGATTTCGCCCGATGGGATCTTGCCGGTGCGCACGGCTTCGGCCGCTGCGGCGCGCACTGCAGCACGGTCGGCAGTCGACTTGTAGGTCACGACACGCGAACCAGCGGGTTCGATGCTGCGTGTTTGGGCCACGGCAGAGGCTTCAGCAGCCACTTCTGCACGGGTGCGGTTGGTGTCGAACTTGAGGGCGAATTGCGAGCTGTCGGCTTCGTCAGCGTGGGCGCCGAAAGCGGAGAAAGCAGCCACAGCAGCGATGGATAGGAAACGTGTTGTCTTGTTCATGGTGATCTCGATTCTTGATGGGGTGGGGGGCGAGGTCCGTTGATTCCGGGACGGCTTACAGAGCGCCGAGTTCGCCGGAAGGGATCTGGCCAGTGCGCACAGCTTCAGCAGCCTGGGCACGCACGGCAGCACGGTCAGCCGTGGACTTGTAGGTCACCACACGCGAACCAGCGGGCTCGATCGAGCGGGTCTGGGCCACGGTAGCGGCTTCAGCAGCCACTTCAGCGCGGGTGCGGTTGGTTTCAAACTTGGTGGCGAACTGCGAAGCGTCGGCTTCGTCAGCCTGGGCACCAAAAGAAGCGAAAGCGGCGACAGCGGCGATGGAGAGGAAACGTGCGGTGTTGTTCATGATTGATAAGTCCTTGAAGTTGAAAAAGCGTCTCAAAAAAGCCGGGTCAAAAACCATTCCTGAACCGGGTTCGGTGAGTCGCCTTGCGGGTTCGGCTCATCGATGGGATGAACTGTACGCCGATGGTGTTTAGAGAAAAACCACTGAGTCGCAAACTGACTGTTCCAGTTTTGGAAACAGTCGGCCCACTCAGGGCGCGCCCTTGGGTCAAATGTGTGCAGCACCCCGCAGCGCCAGGGCGGGCGCCCCAGGCCCACAATGCACATACCCAATTGATACGACTAGGTATAAATCCTGAGATTCTGGCGAAATTTAGTATGTGTAGTGCTTTTCAAAGTATCAACTGAGCATCAGAGCATCGGTATCGTTCAGCCCATCAATGCCGAGATTCGACTGGCGTTGAATGGCAGATCCATACCAACTACGCAGGAGACGTTCCGATGCCCCGTTCCACTCGTCCACACACTCGCTTGGCTCTGGCCGTTGCTGCCCTGGCGGCATCGCTGTGCGGAGCCGCTGCGCATGCGCAGACCGAACTCGTGATTGCCACCGTGAACAACGGCCACATGATCGAGATGCAAAAGCTCAGCAAGAATTTCGAGCAGGCCAACCCCGACATCAAGCTCAAGTGGGTCACGTTGGAAGAGGGCGTGCTGCGCCAGCGCGTGACCACCGACATCGCCACCAAGGGCGGCCAGTTCGACGTGATGACGATTGGCATGTACGAAGCGCCCATCTGGGGCAAGAAGGGCTGGCTGCAGGAGCTGAAGACCGATGCTGCCTACGACGTGGATGACCTGCTGCCCGCCGTACGCAATGGCCTGACGGTGGACGGCAAGCTGTTTGCCGCGCCGTTCTATGGCGAAAGCTCCATGCTGATGTACCGAAAGGACCTGGCCGACAAGGCCGGCGTGCAGGTGCCTGAGCGTCCCACCTGGCCGCAGATCAAGGACCTGGCCGCCAAGATGCACGACCCCAAGAACGGCGTGTACGGCATCTGCCTGCGCGGCAAGCCAGGCTGGGGTGACAACATGGCGTTTTTGACCACGCTGGTCAACACCTTCGGCGGCCAGTGGTTCGACATGCAGTGGAAGCCGCAGCTCGAATCCAAGCCTTGGAAGGACGCGATCACCTTCTACGTCGACCTGCTCAAGAACTATGGCCCGCCCGGCTCGTCGGCCAACAGCTTCAACGAGATCCTGGCGCTGACCAACTCCGGCAAGTGCGGCATGTGGGTGGACGCGACCATCGCCGCATCGTTCGTGGCCGACCCCAAGCAGTCCAAGGTGGCCGACCAGATGGCCTTTGCCCAGGCTCCCACCATGAACACGCCCAAGGGCGCCAACTGGCTGTGGTCGTGGAACCTGGCCATCCCCGCCGGTTCGAAAAAGGTCGACGCCGCGCAGAAGTTCATCACCTGGTCCACCAGCAAGGACTACATCCAGCTGGTGGCCAAGACGAACGGCTGGGCCAATGTGCCTACCGGCACGCGCAAGAGCACGTATGCGGCGCCGGAGTTCCAGAAGGCGGCCCGCTTCGCTGCTGCAGAGAAGACTGCCATCGACTCGGCCAACCCGACGGATTCGACCCTGCCGAAGAGCCCGTACGTGGGTGTGCAGTTCGCGGCCATTCCTGAGTTCCAGGCCATCGGCATCGCCGTGGGCCAGCAGATGAGTTCTGCGCTGGCAGGCAAGACGACGGTGGACGCGGCACTCAAGGCCGGCCAGGTGGCGGCTGACCGAGAAATGAAAAAGGCCGGCTACTACAAATAGGCATTCATTCGGCTACTGCGCGGGCCGATCCGGGGCCGGTGTTCCTCGCCGTACGGGAGTACGGCTGCGGTACAGCGACCCCGCCTCGGCCCGCTCGCTACGCCGACTGAACGCCTATTTCCGCTGGACTTTTTTCTGAGGCTCCCATGAACCGCCGCCTGCTACCCCGTCTGCTGCTCACGCCAGCCATGGCTACGCTCTTCCTGTGGATGATCGTGCCGCTGGTGATGACGATCTACTTCTCGCTCATCCGCTACAACTTCATGCAGCCGGACCAGACAGGCTTTGCCGGGCTGGAGAACTTTGAGTATTTCGTCACCGACCCATCGTTTGGCACGGCGGTGGTCAATACGCTGCTGCTGCTGGGCAGCGTCATTCTCATCACGGTGGTGTTCGGCATTGCGATTGCGCTGCTCATCAACGAGCCGTTTGCGGGCCGGGGCATCGTGCGGGTGCTGCTGATTTCGCCGTTTTTCGTCATGCCCACGGTGAACGCGCTGATGTGGAAGAACATGATGATGAATCCCATCTACGGCGTGCTCGCCCAGGTGTGGATGTTCTTTGGCGCACAGCCGGTGGATTGGCTCACGGACCACCCGTTGTTCTCGGTGATCGTCATGGTGTCGTGGCAATGGCTGCCGTTTGCCACGCTGATCTTCATGACCGCATTGCAGAGCATGAACCACGAACAGCTGGAAGCATCGCGCATGGACGGCGCCAACTACCTGCAGCAGCTGCGCTACCTGTACGTGCCGCACCTGGCACGCTCGGTGGCCGTGGTGGTGATGATCGAACTCATCTTTTTGCTCAGCATCTTTGCCGAGATCTACACCACCACGGGTGGCGGGCCGGGCGATGCGAGCACCAACGTCACCTTCCTGATCTTCAAGCAGGCACTGCTCAACTTCGACGCGGGTGTGGCCTCGGCCGGGGCGCTGTTCGCAGTGTTGCTGGCCAATATCGCCGCGGTGTTTCTGATCCGCATGGTCGGCAAGAACCTTGACAAGTAAGACGGGGCAACGCTCATGACAACGACAAAACGACGCCGCTCCAACTTCCCGCTGGGCCTGCTGGCCCTGCGCACTGCTGCTGCCTGGGGCGTGGCCCTGCTGCTGTTCTTTCCGCTGGGTTGGCTGTTCCTCACGGCGTTCAAGACCGAGTTGCAGGCCATCGCCGTGCCGCCGCAGCTGTTCTTTGTCCCCACGCTCGAAAGCTTTCACGAGGTGCAGGAGCGCAGCGACTACCTGCTGTACGCCAAGAATTCGGTCATCACCAGCGTGGTCTCTACCCTGGTGGGGCTCATGCTGGCTGCGCCTGCGGCCTACGCCATGGCCTTCTTCAAGGGCAAGTACACCAAGGACATCCTCATGTGGATGCTCTCGACCAAGATGATGCCCGCCGTGGGCGCGCTGGTACCCATCTACGTGCTGGCGCAAAAGAGCCACCTGCTCGATACGCAGCTTGCGCTCATCATCGTGTTCGCACTGTCCAACCTGCCCATCATGGTCTGGATGCTGTATTCGCACTTCAAGGACATCCCGCGCGAGATTCTGGAAGCCGCGCGCATGGACGGCGCCACGCTGTGGCAGGAGGTGCGGCTGGTGCTGCTGCCGCTGGGCATGGGCGGCCTCGCGTCCACCGGTCTCTTGTGCCTGGTGCTGTCATGGAACGAGGCCTTCTGGAGCCTGAACCTCAGCGCCGCCAAGGCCGGCACGCTGGCTACGCTGATCGCGTCGTACTCCAGCCCCGAGGGCCTGTTCTGGGCCAAGTTGTCCGCCGCCTCGCTGATGGCCATTGCGCCCATCGTGGTCTTTGGCTGGTTCAGCCAGAAGCAGCTGGTGCAGGGCCTGACGTTTGGTGCGGTCAAGTAAGCCGCAGTTTTCCTCTCAGTTTTCAAGATTTCAGGAACCCGATTCCATGGCCTACCTTCAACTGCGCGGCATCGAGAAATTCTTTGGTGAGCATCGCGCCATCAAGGGCATCGACCTCACCATCCAGCAAGGCGAGTTCATCGTCTTCGTCGGCCCCTCGGGCTGCGGCAAGTCCACGCTGCTGCGGCTGATTGCGGGGCTCGAAAATATCGACGGCGGCACCCTGATGCTGGACGGCCGCGACATCACCGACCAGCCCTCGAGCAAGCGCGACTTGGCGATGGTGTTCCAGAGCTATGCGCTGTACCCGCACATGAGCGTGTACGAGAACATGAGCTTTGCGCTCAAGCTCGCCAAGGTGGACAAGCAGGTGATCGACGAGAAGGTGCAGAACGCCGCGCGCATCCTCAACCTCACGCAGTACCTGCATCGCACGCCCAAGGAGCTGTCGGGTGGGCAGCGCCAGCGCGTGGCCATCGGCCGCGCCATCGTGCGCGCGCCCAAGGTGTTCCTGTTTGACGAGCCACTGTCCAACCTCGACGCGGCGCTGCGCGGCCAGACGCGCGTGGAGATCGCCAAGCTGCACCGCGACCTCGGGGCCACCACCATCTACGTGACGCACGACCAGGTCGAGGCCATGACGCTGGCCGACCGCGTGGTGGTGCTGCGCGACGGCGTCATCGAGCAGGTGGGCACGCCGCTGGAACTGTACGACAAGCCTGCCAACCAGTTCGTGGCCCAGTTCATCGGCACGCCGCAGATGAATGTGGTGCCCCTGCCGCAGCTGCCATCGCCTGTACAAAAGCAGGCACCCGCCGGGGCGGAGGGCGGTGCCATCGGCCTGCGCCCCGAGAACATCACGGTGCGCAACACCGGCGCGACGCCGGTGCCGGGCCAGGTGGACCTGGTGGAAGCATTGGGCGCAGAGACGCTGATCTACGTGAGCACGCCCAGCGGCGCGCAGTTTGTGGCGCGCCAGAACGACCGCACAGGCCTGCGCGCCGGCGATGCGGTGAGCCTGGACATCGACGCGTCGCACGCCCATTGGTTCGACCCGAACGGCCGCGTGGTGGCCCGCCAGACCGCATGACCGCCATGACTGCTTCCATGCCCCCCGGACGAGAACTTCAAGGCAAGGTGGCGGCCGTTACCGGCGCCGCATCGGGCATCGGGTTTGCCAGTGCCCAAGCCATGGCCCACGCTGGCGCGCGCGTGGTGCTCATCGATCGCGACGAGGCCGCGCTGGCCAAGGCCTGTGCAGCGATTGGCGCCAACGCCTTGCCGCTGGTGCTGGACCTGCTCGATGCCAGGCAATGCGCCAGCCTGCTGCAGCGCACGCTGGCGCTCGCGGGCCAGCTCGACATCTTCCACGCCAACGCCGGGCTGTATGTGGGCGGCGACCTGGTGGATGCCGACCCCGACGCCATCGACCGCATGCTGAACCTGAACGTCAACGTGGTGATGAAGAACGTGCACAACGTGCTGCCCCACATGATCGAGCGGGGCACGGGCGACATCATCGTCACCAGTTCGCTGGCCGCGCATTTCCCCACGCCGTGGGAGCCCGTCTACGCATCGTCCAAGTGGGCCGTCAACTGCTTCGTGCAGACCGTGCGCCGCCAGGTCTTCAAGCACGGCATCCGCGTGGGCTCCATTTCGCCCGGGCCTGTCATCACTTCGCTGCTGGCCGACTGGCCCGCGGAAAAGCTGGCCGAGGCCAAGGCCAGCGGCAGCCTCATCGAGGCCTCCGAAGTGGCCGACGTGGTGCTCTTCATGCTCACCCGCCCGCGCGGCATGACCATCCGCGACGTCGTGATGATGCCCACGAACTTTGATCTCTAGAAACCCGCAGTCACGCACCATGAATTTCATCCTGCACCTGGGCCTGGGCTCGTTCCACCGCGCCCACCAGGCCGTTTACGTTCACGCATTGCGCCAGCAGGGCGACACGGGCTGGGCCATCGCAGGCGGCAACCTCCGCCCGGACATGGCCGACACCATCGCGGCGCTGCAAGCGCAGGATGGGCGCTACACGCTCGAAACCGTCACCCCCCAAGGCGAGCGCAACTACACCGTCATCGAGTCGATCCAGCGGGTGATCCCCTACCAGGATGACCTGGCCCCGCTGATTGCCATGGGTGCCGACCCTGCCACGCGCATCATCAGCTTCACGGTGACCGAAGCGGGCTACTACCTGGATGCCCAGAACCAGCTCGACTGGCCCACGTTTGCCGACCTGCGCGCCGACCTGGCGGCCGTGAAGGCGGGCCAGGCAGGCCACACGATCTACGGCGGTCTGGTCAGCATCCTGCGCGCGCGCAGGGCAGCCGGTGCGGGCGCTGTGACGCTGATGAACTGCGACAACCTGCGCCACAACGGCGACCGCTCGCGCGGCGGGCTGCTGCAGTTCATCGAGGCGCTGGGCGATGCGCCACTGAAAGAGTGGGTAGAGCAGAACACCACCAGCCCCAACGCCATGGTGGACCGCATCACGCCGCGCCCCACGCCCGATGTGGCCGAGCGCGTGAAGGCTGCCACCGGCTGGGACGACAAGGCAGCACTCATGGGTGAAAGCTTTATCCAGTGGGTCATCGAAGACGACTTCATCGCAGGCCGCCCCGCGTGGGAAACGGTCGGTGTCGAGATGGTGCAGTCGGTGCAGGCGCACGAAGAGGCCAAGATCCGCCTGCTCAACGCCACCCACAGCTGCATTGCCTGGGCGGGCACGCTGGCGGGCTACCAGTACATCCACGAAGGCACACACGACGCGGCCATTCGCCAGATGGCCTACGACTACGTCACCGACGACGCGATCCCTGTGCTCCACACGCCCGAGCAACCATGCCCCATCAACCTGGAGCAGTACCGCGACGTGGTGCTGGACCGCTTCGGCAACCCTGCCATCGCCGACACCAACCAGCGCGTGGCCATGGATGCGTTCTCCAAGATCCCCGGCATGATTGCGCCCACCATCCGCGACCGACTGGCGCGCAACGCGTCGTTCGACAGCGTGGCCATGCTGCCCGCGCTGTTCCTGGCCTACCTGCAGCGCTGGCATGCAGGGCAGATCCCCTACAGCTACCAGGATCAAGCCATGGATCCCGCCGTGGCCCATGCCATCTGCGATGCCGCTGACCCCGTGGCGGCCTATGCGGCCGACACGACCCTGTGGGGCGAGATGGCCAGCCACCCCCAATTGTTGGACGCGCTGCGCAAAGCCTATGCCCGCGTGTTGGCTTTTGTGGCGGAGCGGACAGGCGCCTGATGCTGGTGTAATTTGAGCCCACTACCGCCATGACCGTGAAGACGCCCATCGCCCCGCGCCAAACCAAGCCCGAGCTGGAGCACGACTATGTGCGCTCGCCCGCGCTGGGCTACGAGTCGCCCGAGACGGCGGGCTTCATCCGTTGTTTGTCGCACGGGTTTCCCACGCCGCTGGCGCGCTGGCATTACCACGACGAGTACGAGCTGCACCTGATCACGGCCACCTCTGGCAAGGTGTTTGTGGGGGACTGGATCGGTCAGTTCCAGCCCGGCCACCTGGTGCTGACCGGGCCGCGCCTGCCGCACAACTGGATCAGCATGGACCTGCCCGAAGGCGGCGTGCCGCTGCGCGACCTGGTGATCCAGTTCTCGCACGCGCCGCTGGTGGCCAGCAGCGAGACCATCCCCGAGCTGCGCGAGGTACTGCCTCTGCTGGAGCGCGCGCGCCACGGCGTGGAGTTCTTTGGCATGGAAGCGCAGGCGCAAGAGCATTGGCACCGCATCAAGGCGCGCCAGGGGCTCGCCCGGTTCGGCGCGTTCTGCGAATTCATGAGCGACCTGGCGCGCTGCACCGACTTTCGCCTGCTGTCGAGCACGCAGCTGCAAAGCGAGGACAACGATACCCAGCTCGACCAGATCAACGCCATCGTGAGCCGCATCACCGACCACCTGGCCGACCCGCTGTCGGCAGCCGACCTGGCGCAAGAGCTGGGCATGACGGAGAGCCGCTTCTCACGCTTCTTCCGCCGTGCCACGGGCAATACCTTCACAGACTTCGTGAACCTGGTGCGTGTGAACCGCGCGTGCCAGCTGCTGATGGAGACCGAGCGCTACATCACGCACATTGCTTATGACGTGGGCTTCAACAACATGGCCAACTTCAACCGCCGCTTTCTGGACATCAAGGGCATGACGCCCAGCGAGTACCGCAAGCAGGGCGCGGGAAGGTTTGGAAAGACTTCCTGATCCCTGGCCGGATCTGCACCCTGAGAGGGGAGGCCCTTGTTGCGTGACCCCTGCACGCAGCCCGCCAAAGATAAAGGCCGGGCCATGGCTTTCACTGTGAATCACTGACATCTGTCCATCACCCATGTACCTCGGAATCGATTTAGGCACCTCGGGTGTCAAGCTCCTGCTGCTGGACGATGCGCATACTGTGGTCGCTACGGCAGATGCCGCCGTGCCCCAGCTGCGCCCCCAGCCCACCTGGAGCGAGCAGCACCCCGCCGACTGGTGGGCCGCCGTGGAGACTGCCGTGGCGCAGTTGCGCGCGCAGGCTCCCGCAGCGTGGGCGCAGGTGCGGGGCATCGGCCTCTCGGGCCACATGCACGGCGCGGTGGTACTGGACGCGCAGGGCCAGGTGCTGCGCCCGGCCATCTTGTGGAACGACGGCCGCGCCAGCGCCGAATGTGCGCAGCTGGAATCGGCTGTGCCCACTTCGCGCCAGATCACCGGCAATCTCGCCATGCCCGGCTTGACCGCGCCCAAGCTGCTGTGGCTGCGCACGCACGAGCCCGCCGTGTTCGACCAGATCCGCACCGTGCTGCTGCCCAAGGACTGGCTGCGCCTGCAACTCACTGGCGATGCAGTGAGCGACATGTCCGACGCATCGGGCACGCTGTGGCTGGACGTGCAGGCCCGCGCCTGGAGCCCGGCCATGTTGCAAGCCTGTGGGCTCGATGTTTCGCACATGCCGACGCTGGCCGAGGGCAGTGCGCCCACCGGCACACTGCGCAGCGATGTGGCACGCCGCTGGGGGCTCGGTGACAGCATCGTCGTGGCTGCTGGCGCGGGCGACAACGCCGCCAGTGCCGTGGGCGTGGGCGCCCGCACTGCGGGGCAGGGCTTTGTGTCGCTGGGCACCTCGGGTGTGGTCTTTCGCGTGACGGACGCTTTTGCGCCTGCCACCGAGCGCGCCGTGCATGCCTTTGCCCATGCGCTGCCGCAGCGCTGGCACCACATGTCCGTCATGCTCAGTGCAGCGAGTGCGTTTGGCTGGGTCACCCGGCTCACGGGGCGTGGCGACGAGGCGCAACTGTCTGACGCCGTCAGCGTCCTCAACACCACCCGCCAGGCGCAGGCGCCGCTGTTTTTGCCGTACCTGAGTGGCGAGCGCACACCGCACAACAACGCGGCTGCCACCGGCGTGTTCATGGGCCTGCGGGCCGAACACGAAGCGGCGGACCTGGCCTATGCCGTGATGGAAGGCGTGGGCTTTGGCCTGCTCGATGGCCTCAATGCCATGCGTGCCGCCGGGGCCGGGCAGGGTGGTGCAGCCCGCCGGGATGACGCAGCCCTGGCCTTGGTCGGTGGCGGTGCCCGCAGCAACCCCTGGGCGCAGCTCTTGGCCAGCGCGTTGGGCACACCGCTGCAGCGCCCGCAGGGCGCACACGCTGCCGCAGCCCTAGGCGCCGCGCGCCTGGCCGCCATGGCCTGCGGTGGTGACGAAGCCCATTGGTGCCAGCCCCTGCCCGCTGACGCCACCTTCATGCCACAGCCCGCACAACAAACCCAGCTGGCCGAACGTTATGCCCGCTTTGTCGCGCTATACCCCGCGCTGCAATCGCAGTTCTGACGCACTGTCTGCTTCCTTCCAAACTTCCATGACTTCCGCATCCACGATTTCCAACGGCACAGTGCCCATCCACGCCGCCATTGCTGGCGAGGCCCTCATCGACCTGATCCGCCGCCCCGATGGCAGCTACCTGCCGTGCCTGGGCGGCGCGCTCTACAACCTGTGCCGTGCGCTGGCCCGCCAAGGCGTGGGCACCCAGTACCTCAACCCCCTGTCGCGCGACCGTTTTGGGCGCGAACTGGCTGCGCAACTGGTGGCTGACGGCGTGGTGCTGGCCCAGCCCGAGCCCGTGCAGCAGGTCACGTCACTGGCCGTGGTCAACCTCGACGCACATGGCCACCCCGACTACGCCTTCTACCGCGAAGGTGTGGCCGACCGCGCCGTGTCCGCCGCAGGTCTGGGCGATAGCTGCGCCGCCTTGCCCGCGCTGCAGTTGGTGTGCACCGGCGCGCTGGCGCTCGACGCGCGTGACACTGCCATCTACCTGCCGTGGCTGGCCGCCCAGCGCGCCGCAGGCCGCTGTGTGGTGGTCGATGCCAATCTGCGCCCCTCCGTCATGCCCGACCTGGCGGCCTACCGCACCGCGGTGCACGCCGCGCTGGCCCACGCCCACATCATCAAGGCCAGCGACGAAGACCTGGAGCATCTGGCCGTGCCTGGTGTGGATGCCCTGGCCCGCGCACAGCACCTGCTGGCCGTCAACCCACAGGCTCACCTGCTGGCGCTCACGCTGGGCGCGGAAGGCGCCTGGCTGCTGCACCGCAAAGGCGTGCAGTGTTTTGCCAAAGAGGCCCAGCCGCTGCCAGTGGTGGACACCGTGGGCGCGGGCGACAGCTTTCTGGCAGGGCTGCTGGCGCATTTGCTGCGGCAGGCGCAGGCCGCGGGTGGTGCGAGCTTTGTGCGGTTTGTCGAAACGCTGACGGCCGATGCCTGCCAGCAGGCGCTGCGCCATGCGCTGGCCAGCGCCAGTTTGTGCGTGATGGAGCAAGGCTGCGTGCCGCCGGGCTGGGAGGCTGCCCGCGCATGGAGCCAGCAGCATCCCGCAGCCCAAGACCCACGCTGACATGGGGTTGCGCCCGCACCCTTGGAGGCGGGCCGTCTATGATCCAACGTCGCCGATTCGCTGGGGATGCCAATGACTGATCTTGTGGTTGCGGTGCTGTGGTCAGCCGTCGATGTGCTGCTGATATTCACCGGCGCATTGGTGGTGCGTGTGCTCAGCCTGGGTCGCTGGCGCACAGAGCATGTGCGCCACCAGGAAGCCCGCATGTTTGCTCCCGCCGGAGCGTTGTCGTTTCGGCGCGAGGGTCAACGCGTGGTGACTGCGAGCGGCCTGTACATCGCCGGATCTTTGTTCTACGTATTGCTGGCTGTGTTGCTGGTGGGCTTATCGCGGGCCGCATCGGCATGAGGCCCGACAACGCAGCCTCCGAAGCCCCCCGCATCATCCCTGTGGGCCCCGATGCTGCAGAAGCCGCCTGCACGGTCATCCGTCAATCCATCACCCACTGCTGTGCGCTGGACCACGGCCATGACCCCACCATCCTGATGGCCTGGCTGGCCAACAAGACGCCCGAGAACCTGGCTGCGTGGATCTCCGCGCCGGGCGCTGCAGCATGGGGGGCATACCGAGGCGACACGATGGTGGGCTTTGCGCTGCTGGCGCGGCCCATGCTGGCGCTTTGCTATGTGGTGCCAGAAGCCTTGCACCAAGGGGTGGGGCGGGGCCTGCTGCAGCACGTGGAGGCCCATGCACGCGAGGTGGGGCTCGCAGCTTTGGGGTTGGAGAGTACGCGCACTGCGGAGGCCTTTTATCGCCGCCATGGCTATGCGCCGCATGGAGCGGTGCAAACCTGGGCGGGGCTACAGGCACAGCCAATGCGCAAGGTGTTGTGACTTCACCTTTTCTGCCGTGGCGTCGCCCTTCGTGTCACGGATGAGAGAGCGAATTTTTAAATAAAAATGGCCTCTGGCGCCCAATATATATGCGCCGAAGGCTCTTCTTTTTATAGCGATGGGTGCTCCCACCTCTGTCGCAGTTCACACGTCGGTACGCACCCGGTGGCCCTGGTTGTCATTCATTTCCAGAATCCACCACTGCGCCCCCGTGTTCTTGTCGATGAAGCGCATGTGCGAAGCGATGTTGGCCAGCGTGGGGCTGTCGAGGCGGAGCAGGCGCTGAACATAGTCCACCAGGTCCTCGGCCGCGTGGGTGAATTCAAAACCGTCGTGGTCGAACTCGACAACCTGGCCGGCGCACTCTCCATCGGTCGCCATCAGGATGTAGTTGCCGGAATGGGGTGTCTCGCCAATCACTTGGCAGTGCTCGATCCAGTCGGGCAGGATCTCTTCGCGTTCTTCGTCGCTCAGGTGTTCCGTCCAGCCCTCAAACGCCTCTTGCAGCGTGGGCCATTCAGCGGGCGGGGCGATGTAGCGGGCGGCGTCGCCCGAGTCGGCATCGTGGTACAGCAGCACGCCGCCGAACGTGACGTAGAAAGCGGCGAGCTGGCCCACACCGGGCAGGGGGGCATCCAGCGCAGTGGGGGGCTGGATGTGGTGCTGAAAATTCACCGTTTTGGTCTCTTGCGGCTTGTTGATGCGCTCACAGGAGAACGTGCCTTTGTGTTCGGCGATGGCGCGGTGCAGATCAGGCAGTGTCATGGGCGGACCTTGGGTGGCTGTCAAAGTTCTTGTGCGTACACGATGAAACCATGGTGCTTGGCCAGCTTGTCGTACAGCTGGCGCCCGGCGGCATTGGTCTCGTGGGTTTGCCAGTACACGCGGGAAGATCGGGCGGCGCGCGCTGCGTCGTACACCGCTTCGATCAGCGCCCGTCCCACGCCCCGGCCGCGCGCGGCTTCGCGGGTGAACAGGTCGCTGAGGTAGCACACGGGCTCGATGCGCGTCATGCTGCGGTGAAACAGATAGTGCGTGAGGCCCAGGAGTTCGCCGGTGGCATCGTCTTGCGCCACCAGGCAGAACATGGGCTCTGCCGCGTCATGAAACCGCTGCCAGGTGGCTTGCGTGATGTGCTCCGGCAGCGCGGTGGCGCCAAA
>NZ_QAIM01000317.1:0-1786 GCF_003061035.1 Acidovorax sp. HMWF018 | reverse complement strand
TCCCAGAGCGGTCGCCAGGCGTCGTAGTCTTCGGGTTGAACCGGGCGCACAGTCACGGCAGCGGTCATGGGTCAGCTTTCAGTGGGTTTACTGCAGCACGCGCTTCGGGTTCATGATGCCCTGCGGGTCCAGCGCCTGCTTGATGGCGCGCATCATGCCAAGCGCCACGGGCGACTGGTACTTGGCGAGCTTGTCGGCCTTGAGTTCGCCGATGCCATGCTCGGCCGAGAACGAGCCGCCAAACTCGGCCACGGCCTCGTACACCAGGTGGTTCACATGCGCCTCGTGCTCGCGCAGGAAGGCCTTGGGATCGCCTTCTGCCGGTGCCTGCACGTTGTAGTGCAGGTTGCCGTCGCCCAGGTGGCCGAAGTTGACCAGGCGCACGCCGGGGATCTCGCGCTGCAGCACCGCGTCGGTGTGGGCCACAAAGGCAGGGATGCGCGAGATCTGCACCGAGATGTCGTGCTTGATGTTCAGGCCCTCTTCGGCCTGGGCGAGCGGAATGCTCTCGCGGATGTGCCACAGCTGGTGCGCCTGGGTGAGGTTCTCGGCCACCACGGCGTCGGTCACGCAGCCCATTTCAAACGCGGTCTCCAGCAGCGATTCAAACCGTGCACGCGCGTGTTCTTCGGATTCGCTGTCGGAGTTTTCGAGCAGCACACACCAGGGCGCGTTGTCGTCGCCCAGAAACGGCACGCGCAGCTGCGGCATGTGTTTGCCCACCAGGCTCAGCGCAAACTGGCCCATCACCTCAAAGCCCGTGAGGCCCGCGCCCAGCTGCTTGTGCGCCTGGCCCAGCAGCGCCACGGCGTGTTCCATGGATGGCACGGCGGCCCAGGCGGTGAGGCGTGCGGCGGGCTCGGGGTAGAGCTTCATCGTCGCGGCGGTGATGATGCCCAGCGTGCCTTCGCTGCCGATGAACAGGTCGCGCAGGTCGTAGCCAGTGTTGTCCTTGCGCAGGCCCTTGAGGCCATCCCACACCTCGCCCTGGGCGGTGACGACTTCCAGGCCCAGGCAAAGGTCGCGCGCATTGCCGTACCGCACCACCTGCGTGCCGCCTGCGTTGGTGCCCAGGTTGCCGCCAATGGTGCAGCTGCCCTCGGCAGCGAGGCTCAGAGGGAAGAGCACGCCGGCCTTCTCGGCCACGTCCTGCAGGTTCTGCAGGATGCAGCCCGCTTCTACCGTCATGGTCAGGTTGTCGGTGTCCACGCTGCGCACCGCGTTCATGCGCGTGAGGCTCAGCACGATCTGTGTGCCGCTGTCATCGGGCGTCGAGCCCACGGCCAGACCGGTGTTGCCGCCTTGCGGAACGATCGCGGTGCCCGCTGCCGCACAGGCCTTGACCACAGCGGCCACCTCTTGCGTATTGGCAGGGCGCACCACGGCCAGGGCCTTGCCGCGCACGCGGCGGCGCCAGTCCTGTTCCCAGGCGGTGAGATCGCCTTCGTTGAGCACATGGGCGGGGCCGACGATGGTGCGCAGGGTGTCGAGCAAGGTGGTCATGGGTGAAGCGACGGGTTCAGTGGGTTGATCGGGTAGCGGAGGGCTGCGACATGGGCATCAGGGGGCGGGTGGCGCTGCGCTGGCTTCCGCCGCAGCGGCGGCTGCCTTGGCGTTGCGCTGGCGCACGCGCACATGCAGCGTGCAGGCGGTGAACAGCACGAGGCACAAGGCCACTTCGCCCCAGGCCAGCCATTGCGATGGGGGCTTGTCGCCCCAGCCGCGCACCACGCCTTCGGTGAAGTACAGCCAGATCACCAGGCTGACCCAGCGGTAGGTGTACATG
>NZ_QAIM01000032.1:0-2204 GCF_003061035.1 Acidovorax sp. HMWF018 | reverse complement strand
GGCTCGGTAGGGGACAAGGTGGGAGGCGACAAGGCGGCTGTCAGCGCACCCTGCGGGGTGCGCTGCTACGTTCATTCAGGCAATGGAGGCAAACAGGCGCGTCAATGAATGGCGGCCGCCACGATGATGCTGATGCCCAGGCACATCGCCGCCACCACCATGCCGAGGGCCTTGTTTTGCTTTTCCACAATTTCGCGCCACAGGTCGTAGGGCGTGATCTTGTCGATGATGATGAAGGCCGCCCAGAAGATGATGATGCCCATCAGGGCATACAGCAGCGTGCCGCCGATGGACAGGGGGTGAAGCCATTCGAATTTGGTCATGCTGTTCTCCGGTGAAATTCGGGTTGTTGCGAGGTTACTTGTGGCTGCCGCCCGACGAATATCCGCCGTACGAGCCCCCCGAGCTTCGGTAGCTGGAGGACGAGGAACAGTTTTCGACCCGGGGATCGCAGCTGGAGCAACGGCTGAGCAAGATGAGCAGGATCAGGATCACCACGGCGATGATGATGATGGTGCCGCAGCCCAGGCCGGATTTGGCCACGAACGGACCAGGGTCGTCGCGCTTCAGGACATCTTTCTTGTCGTCCAGCTTGAACGCCTTGGCCACCGTGTCGCTGGACAGCTTGTCTCCCGCAGACCAGGTGATTTCGTTCGGGCTCTGCTCCATCGACAGCAGGCCCTTGGCGCTCGCAAAGTCGCGGTTGGTGGTCTTCTGGCCGCGCGTGACCTGCCAGTAGAACTCGCCCAGCACATAGGTGGTCTCGGCCTCGTAGGTGTACTTGAGGTCGTACTTGGTGCCCATGTACGTGGCGGAGCGGCCCGTGGCCGCCATCTGCGGCGCGCCGGTGGTGGGGCGCACCATGCTCCAGCCTTCTTCGGAATCGACCAGGAACGCGAAGCCACGCTTCTGGTTGTAGAGCAGGTATTCGCTCCAGCCAAAGTGCTCGTCATCGCCGGGCTCCACGCCCATGCGGTGCTGAAAGCCCACCACCTGCCAGTGCACGCCCTGCAGCTGCCCCTTGCTGCCCAGCGGGATCAGGGGCTGGACGGGTTCGTCCTGCTCCGCCGAGCGCAACTCTCCGCCCACGCCACTGTCCAGGCTGATGATGCTGGCGCACGAGCCGCAGGTGATGCTCTTGGAGGTGGACAGCTGTACCTGCACCGGCGCACCGCAGTGCGGGCAGTTGAACTGGCGGCCTTTTTCGTCCTTGGCCGATTCGTCCTTCAGACCCTGCAGCTGCAGGTCTTCCAGGAGCACTGCCTTGCCACGCTCCACATTGGGCGGGGTGTGGCCGTAGTCGATGCTGACCACTTCGCCGTCGGCGCTGCGCAGCTCGACCATGCCAAAGGGCTGGCCCAGCGGCGGTAGTTTGGGCAGCTCGCCCTGGGCCGAGATCAGCTGTGCCTGGCCGGTGTAGGCCACGCTGTAGGGTTTGCCGTTGATGGCCGTGGTGGTGCCGATGCGAAAGCGCTCGGGCGCAGGCATCTCGCGGCCGGGGTCGATGGGCCGGGTGAAGACATAGGCACCGTTGTCTTCGCCCAGCGTGGCCAGCGTGCCGTCATTCAGGAAGGCCGCCCATTCGGTCCACACGCCCGCGTCGCCCTTGTATTGCAGGCGGCCGATGAGGGTGAAGGGAACGTCCTTGCCGTCGAGCTGGATGCGCCCGCTGGCCATGAGCTGCAACGGGCTGTGGTCGTCGAACAGCTCGGCCATCTTGCCCAGGCGCGTGAGCACGTCGCCACTGCGCACGACGGTGCTCTGGCAGTAGCCGCAGACGGCATGGGTGGACTGCGCGCTCTTGAACTCCACCGGCGCGCCACAGCCGGGGCAGGGCGCGCGGTAATAGCGCTGGGTGGGGTCGGTGACCATCGTGTGGAGTGTTCTGCCCGCGCCGCGCTAAACGGCTTTGAAGCCCTATTGGCCTCTAGCGCCTATCCCTCCAGCGCAAGCAGCTATTTTTATGATAGCAATTGATCCGATCGATCAGACGAGCTTCTTGAGCAGTTCGGCCTTCTTGGCGTCGAACTCTTCCTGCGTGAGGATGCCCTTGGACTTGAGCTCGCCCAGCTTCTCCAGCGTGGCCATCACGTCTTCGGGCTTGACGCCCACTGCAGCGGCCGCCGCTGCGGGCGCTGCCTGGGCGGCTGCGCCGCCGCCTTGCAGGCCCTGCTGCAGGTTCTGCGCCAGCACCTGGCCCAGCG
>NZ_QAIM01000316.1:0-3369 GCF_003061035.1 Acidovorax sp. HMWF018 | reverse complement strand
ACCATGAAGCGCCCTTCGTCCGCATTGCCAAAGGGCATGCGCACAAAGGCGAACACGCGCGCCTCTTCGTCGTCGGTGCCGGGCTGGCTCAGCACCGCCTCTTCAGCGCGGCCGTCGACCAATGCGGCCACCTGCGGGAACGACTCCTGGATGAGAATGCGCTGGCCCCGGTCAAAGCCAAAGGTCTGCGTGGCATCCGGGTGCACCAGAAAGTCGCCCCAGCGGTTGCTCAGATAAAAACCGTAAGGGGTCGGCAGCGCTGCGTTGAAGTTGTGCAGGAACGGCGCCGCCGCCACCCGCACCACCACCACGCCCCGCAGCTGCCCCCCCAGCACCACGGGCGACGCCATATTGAACACGGGCACGGCTGCCTCCTGTGCGGCGTCTTCGTGGTTGATGCCGAACTCGGACACGTACACCTCGCCATCGGGCAGGCTGAGGGCCTCGAACACAAACGGAAAGTGCGACTTCTCCTGCAGCTGGTCATCGGGCACGCGCACCAGCTTGTCGCCCTGGCGGTCGATGCGCACCAGCTCCAGCCCGTAATCGCTGGCGCTGATGAAGCGGATCTGCAAATAGGCGGGATGGGCCTGCAGGTTGGCCTTGAACAGGTCGGCCAGCCGTCCCTGGTCTTGTTCGACGGCAGCGGCGTCGGCCAGAAAGGCTGTGTCGCGCGCCACCGTGCCAAAGCCCGCCTGCATGTGGCGCGCCAGCACCTGCGTGGTGGCCAGCAGCGAGCGCTCGGCCCGCCCCTGCAGGCGTTCGCGGCTCGAGTCAAAGGTGTAGTAGCCCGCCAGAATGGCCGCGAACACGCTGAACGAGGCCAGCAAGGCCCCCAACCTCAGCGCGATGCTCCATTTCACGCGTGCCATCGGTCAGAACCGGTTGGGTCGGTCGCCCGACACGATGCGTTGCCACAGGCGTGCGCGCAGGGCTTCGTCTTCCACCGGTTCCAGCCACACGATGGGGCCCATGGTCCCCCCGGGCACATCGCCCGCCAGCGCTGGTGGCTCGTCCAGGGTGTTGGCCAGCCCTTGGCGCCGCGTGAACTCGCGGCTCACTGCCGGGTCGAGCATGTAGTTGATCCACTCGGCAGCCAGCGCTACCTGGGTGGAGCGGCGGGTGATGGCCCAGCAATCCAGCCAGGCGAGCGCGCCCTCCTTGGGCACCACGTAGCCCACATCCAGTCCCGCATCGCGCAGCTGCTTGAGCTGCTGCTGGCCGTAGTTGGCGTGCATTACCGCCACCTTGTGCTTGCGAAACAGCTCCACCGACTCCTCGGGCAGGCTGTAGAACGACCGCACATTGCGCCGCAGGGCCACCAGGTCCTTGGCCAGCGGGCTGAAACGGGCGGCGTCGATGCGAAACGGCGGCAGGCCCCGGCGCATGGCGGCCAGCGAAAAACCGTGGCTGCTGCCGTCAAACGCCAGCACCTTGCCCTGCCAGCGTGGGTCCCACAGCACGGCGATCGACTGCGGTGGCGTGCTGAACTGCTGGCGGTCGTACACCAGCCCCATCTCGGAATAGGTGAAGGGCATGGCATAGACCTCGCCCCGCCAGCCAATGCCCGAGATGGTGTGCAGCTGGCGAAACCGGGGCAGCTGCCCAGCAGTGTTTCGGATGTTGCCGAGCGGCAACGGCGCGAGCTTGTCATGGAGGATCAGCCGCGCAATTTCCGCCGTGTTGGCAGCCACCAGGTCAAAACCCGGCCCGTCGGTGCTGTCCATCTTGGCGCGCAAGACGTCGTCGGATGCCACGATGGTGATCTCCACCTTGACCCCATGGCGCTTCTCGAACACCGCGACAAAGTCCGGGTCGGCATAACCCGGCCAGGCCAGCACCCTGAGGACCGTCGCGGCCTGCGAGGCCCCCGGCAGCCATGCGAGCCCCGCCAGCGCGAACAGCAGCACGGGCAGGCTGGCGCGCCACCCGTGCAGCGCCCTACCCGCCAACGCCCGCCCACATGCCGCGAACCCCATGCCAAAAGCCTTTCCAGCAATAACTGGTTACAAAGAGTTTACGCGGACAATAGGGCGCGTGACGATCCCTCAGTCTTTCATTCAGGAACTGCTCACCCGTGTGGACGTGGTGGACATCGTGGGGCGCTACGTCCAGCTGAAAAAAGGTGGCGCCAATTTCATGGGGCTGTGCCCCTTTCACGGAGAGAAGTCTCCCTCTTTCAGCGTCAGCCCCGCCAAGCAGTTCTATCACTGCTTTGGCTGCGGCAAGAACGGCAATGCCATCAGCTTTCTGATGGACCACGCGGGCATGGGGTTCGTCGAGGCGGTGCAGGACCTGGCCCAGAGCGTGGGCCTGCAGGTGCCCGACGACGACATCTCCCCGCAAGAAAAGGAACGTGCCGCCGCTGCGCGCCAGAAACAAGCCACACTGAACGAGGTGCTGGAGAAAGCCGCCGACGCCTACCGCCGTCACCTGCGCGAGTCGCAGCGCGCCATTGGGTATTTCAAGGGCCGGGGTGTTTCGGGCGCGGTGGCCAAGCGCTACGGCCTGGGCTACGCGCCCGAAGGCTGGCGCAGCCTGGCCAGCGTGTTCCCAAGCTACGACGACCCGCTGCTGGAGGAAAGCGGCCTGGTCATCGTCAACGACGAAGACGGTGGCAAGCGCTATGACCGGTTTCGCGACCGGGTGATGTTCCCCATCCGCAACGTCAAGGGCGAGTACATCGGCTTTGGTGGCCGGGTGCTGGGGGACGACAAGCCCAAGTACCTCAACTCCCCCGAAACCCCGGTATTTCA
The DNA here is from genome assembly GCF_003061035.1 of Acidovorax sp. HMWF018. Taxonomy (NCBI): domain Bacteria; kingdom Pseudomonadati; phylum Pseudomonadota; class Betaproteobacteria; order Burkholderiales; family Comamonadaceae; genus Acidovorax; species Acidovorax sp. HMWF018. Next base: position 613 of record NZ_QAIM01000316.1, on the reverse strand, counting down.
CAAGGGGCGCGAGCTGTACGGGCTGTTCGAGGCCCGCACGCCCATCCGGGAGGCGGGCTACGCGCTGGTCACCGAGGGCTATATGGACGTGGTGGCCCTGGCGCAGCTGGGTTTTCCGAACGCGGTGGCCACACTGGGCACGGCGTGCACGCCAGAGCATGTGCAAAAGCTGCTGCGGTTTACCGACGCGGTAGTGTTCAGCTTTGACGGCGACAACGCCGGGCGGCGCGCCGCGCGCAAGGCCCTGGACGGCGCCCTGCCCCACGCTACCGATACACGCAGCATCAAGTTTCTGTTCCTGCCCGCAGAGCACGACCCGGACAGCTTCATCCGCGACCATGGCACCGACGCCTTTGCGCGCCACGTGAGCGACGCGATGCCGCTGAGCCGCTTCCTGGTCGAATCGGCCAGCGAGGGCTGCGACCTGGCCACCGCCGAAGGACGTGCCCACATGGCCAGCAATGCACGCCCGCTGTGGACGGCGCTGCCCGACGGCGTGCTCAAGCGCCAGTTGCTGGGCGAGCTGGCCGAGCTGACCCAGCTCAATGCCCGCGACCTGTCCGACCTGTGGGGCCAGGCCGCCGCCCGCGACGGCCTGCGCGCTGCACACCAT
>NZ_QAIM01000315.1:0-7980 GCF_003061035.1 Acidovorax sp. HMWF018 | reverse complement strand
GTCGGTGTGCAGCGCAGCTTCTGGATCGCCAGACACCCTTCGATAGTCTGTTTCTTGGACTGTTGCGGCGCAGCACGTGAGAAAAATCTCGATTTGATGAGGTGCTTTTTGCTGCGAGTGATCAAATGATCAATTTCAGGCACTGCTTCGCCGGTTTGTCGATTTGGGGGTGCTTGGCGGAAAATATCGAGATTCCAGTCGCGGCAGAGCGACCCACCGGAGACACCTTTGGACCCCCACCTGACCTACCCGCCCGACAACGACCTGCGCCGGCTGCTGCGCTTCGAGCCGCACAGCGGCGCCATCTGGCTGGGCGAGCGGCGCATGGTGCTGCTGCACACCGCGGCGCTGACGGCGCTGCGCCACGACCTCATCACCTCGGTCGGCAAGGAACACGCGCGGCGCCTGCTCACGCGCATGGGCTATGCATGCGGCCTGCACGATGCGGGCTTCGCGGCCAAGACGCGCGGCAAGAAGACGCTGGAAGACATGTTCCTGGTCGGGCCGCAGCTGCACATGCTCGAGGGTGCGGCCCGGGTCACGCCGGTGCGGCTGGAGATGGACGCCGCGGCCGGCCGCTTCGAGGGCGTGTTCCGCTGGGACGATTCGTGGGAGGCACACGCGCACCGCCTTCACTATGGCGTGGTCGACGAGCCGGCCTGCTGGACCCTGCTGGGCTACGCCAGCGGCTACGGCAGCGCCTTCATGGGCCGGCTGATCCTGTTCAAGGAAATCAAGTGTTCGGCCTGCGGCGACGACCACTGCCTGATCGAGGGCCGCCCGATCGACGACTGGCCCGACGGCGATGCGCACCGCCAGTACTTCGAGGACGACTCGCTGCTGGAGAAGATGGCCGCGCTGAACCAGCAGGTCGAGGCGTTGAAGAACACGCTGGAGCCTGCCGAGTCGGGTGGCATGCTGGTCGGCTCCTCGCCGGGCTTCCAGCACGCGCACGACCTGATGCGCCGCGCCGCGGCGACGCAGGTGACGGTGCTGCTGACCGGCGAGACCGGCGTGGGCAAGGAGCGCTTCGCGCGCGCGCTGCACGAACACTCCGAGCGCGCCGCCGGGCCGTTCGTGGCGGTCAACTGCGCGGCGCTGCCGGCCGAGCTGATCGAGGCCGAGCTGTTCGGCGTCGAGAAGGGCGCCTTCACCGGCGCGCATGCGGCGCGGGCCGGCCGCTTCGAGCGGGCCGAAGGCGGCACGCTGTTCCTCGACGAGGTGGGCGACATGCCGCTGCCGGCGCAGGCCAAGCTGCTGCGCGTGCTGCAGGAGGGCGAGATCGAGCGCCTGGGCAGCGAGAGCGCGCGCAAGGTCAACGTGCGCCTCGTGACGGCGACCAACGTCAACCTCGAAGCCGCGGTCGAACGCGGGCAGTTCCGGCGCGACCTGTTCTACCGCCTCAACGTCTACCCGATCTGCATCCCGCCGCTGCGCGAACGCAGCAGCGACATCGAGCCGCTGGCTCGGCACCTGCTGGCGCGCTTCACCGCGCTGCACCAGAAGCGCCTGGGCGGCTTCAGCGACCGTGCGCTGCAGACGCTGGCTCGCCACCGCTGGCCCGGCAACGTGCGCGAGCTGGAGAACCTGGTAGAGCGCGGCGTGATCCTGGCGGCGCAGGGCGGCGTGATCGAGGCCGAGCACCTGTTCCCCAACCAGTCCGAGCCGACGCAGGACGGCATCGACCCGCAGGGCCGGCTGGCGCGCCGTGCGCCCGAGGACGAGCTGCGCCTGTGCGCGCAGGTGCTCGATGCCGGCGTGCCGATCGAGACCCTGGAGGCGCAGGTGCTGGCCCTGGCGGTCGAGCGCAGCCGCGGCAATCTGGCCGGCGCCGCCCGCCTGCTGGGTCTGAGCCGCGCGCAGCTGGCCTACCGGCTCAAGCGCGCCCAGAACCCCGAACCCGACTGAGCACGTTCATGTTGCACACACTGCTCCAACCCGTCCACGCTGCCGGCCCTGCGCCGCGCAGCGACGAACCCGAACCCCGCACGCTCACCGAACGCGCCTACCGGGCGCTGCGTCACGACATCGTGTGCGGCGATCTGCAGCCGGGCCAGCGCCTGCGCGTCGAGCACCTCAAGGACCACTACGGCGTGGGCGCCGGCACGCTGCGGGAGGCGTTGGCGCTGCTCGTGTCCGACGCGCTGGTCACGGTCGAAGGCCAGCGCGGCTACCGCGTCAGCGCGGTCTCGCTGGACGATCTGCGCGACCTGACCGACACCCGCGTGCGGCTGGAAACCGAAGCGCTGCGCCAGTCGATCCGGCTCGGCGACGCGGGCTGGGAGCGCTCGGTGCGCGGGGCCTTTGCACAGCTCAGCGTGGCCGAGGAGGGCGGCGCCGGCCGCGACCCGGACCAGTGGGAGCGCGCCAACCGCCACTTCCACGAAACCCTGATCGCGGGCCACAGCTCACCCTGGACGCGGCATCTGCTGGACATCCTCTACCGCCACGGCGAGCGCTACCGCCACATCGCCATCCGCATCGGCGCCACGCCGGGCTTCGACCGCGATGTGCACGCCGAGCACCAGGGCATCTTTCTGGCGGCGATGGCGCGGCAGGAGGCGCGCGCCGCGCTGGCGCTGGAAGCCCACATCCGCCTGACCTGCGACATCCTGACGCGGCACGCAGACGCGGCGGCAGGGGGCGGATTTAAGCTGTCTTAATACGGGTAGGGGTACCATGGTCTTCCCCTTGTCCACCTGCAACGGCCATGAAGTACCCACACCTCCGAGTCCTGTCCGTGCTTGTCCTTGCCGCGGGCGCCTGCGCCTGGCCCGCCTGGGCGGCCGACCCTGTCACCGATGCCCTGCAGAAGGCCTACGTGCCCTACCGTGCTGCCCTGTTCAAGACCAACGCCGGCCAGGCCGGCGAGTCCGCCGAAGCGCTTAAGCAGGCACAACAGGCCTGGGCCCAGGTGACCCAGCTGGTGAAGTCCCAGCCCACCGTGCCTTATGCCAACGATGCGCTGATGGCCAAGACGCTGACGGGCGTCGACGGGTACTACGCGGTGGCCGCGCAACAGGTGGCCGCTGGCAAACTGACCGACGCACACGCCACGCTGGAGTCGGTGCGCGACCTGCTCAGTGAACTGCGGCGCCAGAACCAGGTGATCGTCTACAGCGACCACATGAACGCCTACCACGCCCAGATGGAGCATCTGCTGGACGAGGGGCCGAAGTGGCTCCAGGCGGACGGCGGTTTGCCGAAGCTGGCCGCGCAGGCCGGCGTGCTGAACTACCTGGCGGGCCTGCTCGCCAGCGAAGCCACTGCGGCGGCGCAGTCATCGCCAGAGTTCAAGGAACTGCTGGGCGCGGTGACTCGGTCGGTGGAGGCGCTGAACGCGGCGGTGGCGGCGGGCGACAGGGCCTTGATCGAGAAGGCCATCGGCCAGGTCAAGGCGCCCTACAGCAAGCTGTTCATCAAGTTCGGCTGAACCGGGGTCGCTGCTCAGGCGCCCAGCGCCGGGAACAGCTTGACCAGACCGGCGGCCATCACCTCCACCGCGAGCGCGGCCAGGATCAGGCCCATCAGCCGGGTCATCACGTTGATGCCGGTCTGGCCCAGGAAGCGCGCGATGGGCCGGGCCGCGGCGAAGCACACGGCGGTGGCCAGCGCGATCACCACGCCGTAGCCCACCAGGGCGGCGTGCTGGAAGAAGGTCTTGGCCTGGTCGGCGTAGATCACCACCGTGGACATGGTGGCCGGGCCGGTGAGCAGCGGGATGGTCAGCGGCACCACCGCGATCGAGGCCTTGGTGCCCGCGTCGTCCACCTCGCCCTTGGTGGCCTTGGCCTCGGCCGGCTGGGCGTTCAGCATGGACAGGGCCGAGGTCAGCAGCAGCATGCCGCCACCCACCTGGAAGCTCGCCAGCGAGATGCTGAAGAACTCCAGCACCTGCAGGCCCATGATGGCGCAGGTGGCGATGACCACGAAGGCGCTGAATGACGAGATCAGGATGGTGCGCTTGCGCTGCGCCGCACTGAAGCCCTGCGTGTAGTGGATGAAGAAGGGCACGATGGCCAGCGGGTTGACCAGGGCCAGCAGGGTGATCAGGGGCTTGAAGTCCATGCCGCTATTGTGCGGGCTCCCGTCTTCTGAACATGCCGTAGCCCTCCATGTGCAGCACTTTCTCGCCCTGCTGGTTGAACATCTCCCAGATCGTGCGCACCAGGCCGACGTCGGGGCGTTTGCTCATCGGCCGCTTCTCGGTGATGGTGTGCTGCAGCCGCAGCACGTCGCCGGGGTAGACCGGCTTGGTCCACTTCAGGCTCTCCAGGCCGGGCGAGCCGAGGCTGGAGGTCTCGTGCAGGAAGTTGGTCACCATCAGCCGCATGGCCATGGCGCAGGTGTGCCAGCCGCTGGAGCTGAGCGCCCCGAACACCGAGGCCCGGCCGCCTTCTTCACTGAGGTGGAAGGGCTGCGGGTCGAACTGGCTGGCGAAGGCGATGATCTCTTCCTTCGTCGGCGAGATGCTGCCCAGGTCGCGCGTCTGGCCGATCTCCAGGTCTTCCCACCAGATCTTGATGTGCGGGCTGTTCTCGGGTGTGGTCGCGGTCATGGTTCTAGCGTCCTCCAGAGACGTCGATCAGGGACATGGTGGTGTAGCTTGCAGCATCCGACAGCAGCCAGACGATGGCCTGCGCCACCTCGTCGGCCGTGCCGCCGCGCTGCATGGGCACCTGGTGCTTGAGCAGGTTCACCCGGTCGGGGATGCCTCCCGAGGCGTGGATCTCGGTCTCGATGAGGCCCGGTCGCACCGCGTTGACGCGGATGCCGTCGCCCGCTACTTCCTTGGCCAGTCCGATGGTGAAGGCGTCGATCGCGCCCTTGGCCGCCGCGTAGTCCACGTACTGTCCGGGCGCACCCAGCCGCGCCGCGGCGCTGGACAGGTTGACGATGGACCCGCCGTCGCCGCCGTGGCGCGTGCTCATGCGCCGCACCGCCTCGCGAGCGCAGAGAAAACTGCCGAACACGTTGATGTCGAACATGCGCTTCCAGCGCGCCGCGCTCATCTCGTCGACGCGGGCCGTCACGTCGACCACACCGGCGTTGTTCACCAGCCCGGTGAGCCGGCCCAGCTTGGCGTCCACCTTCTCGAACATGCGCAGCACCTGCGCCTCGTCGGCCACGTCGGCCTGCACGGTGATGGCGGTCCCGCCGCTGACGCGGATGCTGCGCACCACCTCGTCGGCCGCCAGCGAATTCGCGGTGTAGTTCACCGCCACCGCCCAGCCCTGGCGCGCCGCGAGCAGCGCGGTGGCCGCCCCGATGCCGCGGCTGCCACCGGTGACCAGCAAAACCTTGTTCATGTCTGTGCCTCCTGCAAACGGCCCGAAACAGCGGTACAACCGCATCTACCGGAACATAACGCAGCGCCGGGGGCCTCGCCCGTCGCCGACCGGACCCACAACAACCCATCGTTCGGAGACTTCATGGGAACCTTTGCCCAGCTCACCGCCGCCGACGGCTTCACCTTCCCCGCCTACGTGGCCCAACCCGCCGTCCAGTCCAAGGGCGGCCTGGTCGTGCTGCAGGAAATTTTCGGCGTCAACAGCCACATCCAGGCCGTGGCCGACGGTTACGCCGCCGACGGCTATTTCGTCGTCGCGCCGTCCACCTTCCACCACGTCAAGGCCGGCGTCGAGCTGGGCTACACCGAGGCCGACATGGGCGCCGGTTTCGAGCTCAAGACGGCGGTGGAAGCCCTGCCCGCGCCCGGCGTGCTGGCCGACATCCAGGCCGCCATCCGCCACGCCGCGCAGGGTGGCAAAGTGGGCATCGTGGGCTACTGCTGGGGTGGCCTGCTCACCTGGCGCAGCGCCTGCGAACTGGTGGGCCTGAGCGCTGCCGTTCCCTACTACGGCGGCGGCATGACCACCCCGGCCGAGGTGTCGCGCCAGCCCCAGGTGCCGGTGCTGGCCCACTTTGCCGAAGAAGACAAATGGATCCCGCTGGACAGCGTGCAGGCCTTCCGCCAGGCCCATCCGGAGGTGATGGTGCACACCTACCCGGCCCACCACGGTTTCAACTGCGACCAGCGGGCCAGCTGGAACGCCGACGCCGCCCGCCTGGCGCGCGAGCGCAGCCTGGCCTTTCTGGCGCAACACCTGGGCTGACGGCCATGTCACCCGCCGTGCGGCTGCTGGGACTGCTGGCGGCCGCCACCGCCACGGCGGTTCAGGAGCAGACGCCTTACGCCGGCCCGCTGTTCGACGCCCACCTGCACTACAACGACGAAGCCTGCGTGCACGCCACGCCCGAGCCCGCCTGCCCGCACCCGCTGGAGGACGTGCTCGCGCGCATGCAGCGCAACGGTGTGCGCGCCATCGTCGCCAATTCGCGCCCCAACGACGGCACCCGGGCGCTGGCCCAGGCACGTGCGCAGACCCAGGCCGCCGGCGTGATGGTGGTGCCCTTCGTGCGCCTCTACTGCGACCGGGCGGGCTACCACAACTGGTTCCGCGACCCCGGCATCGCCGAGCTGGTGCAGACCGAGCTGGCGCGCGGCACCCCGAGCGGCCCCTACCGCGGCCTGGGTGAACTCACCTCTACGACAGTGCGAACGCCAACGGGCCGGTGGCGCAGGCGCTGATGGCGCTCGCCGAACAGAAGGATCTGGCCGTTCTGGCGCACGTGGACGACGTGGCCATCGATCTGCTGATGGCGAACGCGCCGTCCAAAGGCCGCAAGCTCAAGCTGGTCTGGGCGCACACCGGCATCGGTGGAACACCCATCGAACGGGTGGACCAGTTGCTGGCGCGCTACCCGCAGCTCATGGGCGAACTCCCCTACCGCCCGGGGCTGACCTGCGATGGCGGCCAGCTCTGCCCCGAATGGCGCGCCCTGCTGCTCAAGTACCCCGACCGCTTCCTCATCGGCTCCGACACCTGGGTCAACCAGCGCTGGCTGTACTACGACGACCTCATGCAGGGCTATCGCGCGTGGCTGGGCGGCCTGCCGGCCGACGTGGCGCGCCGCATCGCGTGGAACAATGGCGCCCGACTCTTTGGGCTGACCCCCGCGAACCGATGATCCAGCTGCACCACTACCCCAGCACCGCCAGCATGGCGCCGCACATCCTGCTCGAAGAGCTGGGCGAGCCCTTCGAGCTGGTGCTGGTGGACCGCATGCGCGACCAGCAGAAGTCGCCCGACTTCCTGCGCCTGAACCCCAACGGACTGATCCCGGTGTTGATCGATGGCGACCTCGTGCTCTACGAAACCGCGGCCATCTGCCTGCACCTGTGCGACACGCGCCCGCAGGCGGGTCTGGCGCCCGCGCTGGGCACGCACGAGCGCGCCCATTTCTACAAATGGATGGCGTGGCTGACCAACACCCTGCAAGCCACGCTGATCGTCTAGGGCGTGTTAACACTAATTGCGATGGAAGTCACCGAATGTGAAACTGCAGGCATGGAGATCACACCCGAGCAATTCAAACGCATCGAACACTGCTTGCCCGTGCAGCGCGGCAACGTCAGCCTGAGCAATCTGCAGGTGGTCAACGCCATGTTGTATGTTGCCGAACACGGCTGCAAGTGGCGCGGACTGCCCAAGCGGTTCGGTAACTGGCACACGATCTACACGCGCATGCGGCGCTGGACCAAGGCGGGTGTGCTGGACAAAATGTTCGAGGAGCTGCAGCGCGAGCAGCTGGTGCGCGTGAAGATCGAGGCGGTTTCGCTGGACTCCACGAGCATCAAGGTGCACCCCGATGGAACCGGTGCTCTAAAAAAAAGGCCCACAGGCCATTGGCAAGTCCCGAGGCGGATGGAACACCAAGATTCATATGGTTGCCGCGGATGCTCGAACGGCCGTGACGTTCTGCCTGTCGCCTGGACAGGCCCACGATGCGCCCGAGGGCAGACGCCTGCTGCAAAGCCTGGGGCCTGCGAGCCGTCCAATTCACTTGCTCATGGATCGCGCCTATGAAGGCAACGAGACTCGCCAGCTTGCCCTTGATCTGGGATTTATCCCGGTC
>NZ_QAIM01000314.1:0-3420 GCF_003061035.1 Acidovorax sp. HMWF018 | reverse complement strand
TCCTTGCTGAATCGGTGTGCATTTGCCGGATTGGAGATGTTGTCCAGAATTCGCAACATAGCTGGTGAGCACCCCGTCTCAGCATCATCTTGTGCGTTTCTGCTGGTGATCTGCACCCGGATAAAGCCAGTCTTCGTGGACTTCACTAAGACTACTTGTCCCGGTTGAGCTGCATGTACTGGGTGCAACGGTGCAGGTGTTGCTCTGGTGTACTCACGCACGTATCCCTCACCCAGCATTCCTGCGGGAATCGACTGATGCTGACTAAATGTAAGGGTGGTCATGGCTATCTCCGTGTTTGATATCACGGTGATGCCATTGTCCGTTAATAACGGTTTTGCTGCAACGCCCACACTTACAGTCAATAGGGAACCTGGGGAATAACGGTCCTCGACCACAGTGACGGAACCTTAGATCTTGCGTATCAGGCTCAGGTTCAACCTTGACACGCATGTAGTCGGGACCGTCTAAGTCAGGGGTGACTTACTTCTTCCGCCGGACCATAGGGTTGAGTACGCGCGAAACCCTATCTACCAGATCGTTTGGCGTTTTCACTTCCGCCCCATCTACAAGGTCGGACAGCCCAACTACCGCGGCTGGCCTTGCGCCCTCTGTTGAAGCAGATCGGGATTGGATGAATTGCACCAGCCTGGCGATCTCAAGATCCAGATCATCCATGTCCCGCCGCAATCGTTCCAGTTCTGCGTCTTGGCCGCTGGTCCGAAGCACCGTCATGAGTAGCGCAACGGTATTTCGCTTTCCCTGCAAGTCGTTGATCTGAGCTGCGGCGTCCACCAGCTCGGAGCGGAGTGACGAACCGCCGCCACCCATAGGAGGCATCACGCCATGGGAGGTGGCGGCATTGACAAAGCTGGCCTCCAAGCGCGAGATCAACTCTGAGTTGTACGAGCGCCCCGAAGCCACGGCAGCCTCATGGATCCGCGCATGCAAATCCTTCGGGATGCGAACACCTTGCTTCTGGTAGTCGGCTTGTGGTTTGTTGGTGGCCATGCGTCCATCATAGCCGCGTTGATTTGTCAGGTATTGCGTGCACGGTAGACGCACTATATGATGCGTGCACCGTACACGCATTTATGACGGTATACGAAGGAGCAACAAATGACGGTAAGCAGAGGATCGCCAATCGCGCAGGTGCGATTGCCCGATGAATTGAAAGCGTGGCTGCAGCACGAGGCAATCGACAACCGCCGCAGCCTGAACAGCGAGATCGTTGTGCGCCTGGAGCAATCCCGCGCAGCCCAGCAGACCAAGCAACCCCAGGGAGCAACAGCATGAACGACCTCTCTGAATTCGTCGTTCTCAACGACACCACTCTGACAACTGACTCGCGCCGGGTGGCAAAGCATTTCAAGAAGCTGCACAAGAACGTGCTGCGCGCTTTCGATCAGCTCGATTGCAGTGATGAATTTCGTCGGCTCAACTTTGAGCCCACGTTGATTGAGGTGCCAGGGCCAAATGGATCAACTCGAATGGAGCGGATCGTCCGAATGACCAAGGATGGATTCGTTTTTCTGGCGATGGGCTTTCGAGGCTCGAAGGCCGCGCGCATAAAAGAGGCATACATCTTGGCCTTTAACGCGATGGCAGAGCAACTGCAGCGCATCGGCATGAGCTTGTGGGACCAGCGCCTCGAACTGGAGAAGAAGGACGCGACCTCTTTCATGTGGGCGTCGTTCGGATCGAAGCTGATGCTCAATCGCAAACATGAGCTGCCGGACATTCGGGAGACGCGAGAACGCCTCCAGCACGACATGGAACCAGGACTTTTCCCAACCACCGCAACAACTCACTAAGAAAGATGCACCATGAACCCAACACCAGAACAACTGGCCGAGCAACACGGACATGCTGAAACCGCCGCAGTACTAGCCGCAATGCAGGGAGCGAAGACCCAGGCTGGCCGCCTGCTGCTTCTTCACTCTCTGGTAGTGGAACTCTCTCACTCAGCGCATCCAGAGATGGCGCTTGCTGGGTTCTCAGTTGCGATGCTGGGCCCGCTGGAACGCGCCATGGGCGTGGCATGAAGGGCGCGTCAATCCCCACAAAGGCGAAAGCCCCGGCAGGTACGAACTGCCGAGGCTTTCTTTGAACCCCGAACCCAAACAGAACGGATTTCACAATGAAAGATACCACGCAACCCTTGACCACGGCAATCCCCGGTTTTTCCATTCCACTCGGCGCCCGCGCGGTGCTGGTGACAGATGCAGGGGAGGGCAAGTTCACCATGCACCCTGTAGAGCACGGCAAGTCTCTACTCAACATCCAGCGCGATTTGCAGGACCACCTGAGCGCCTATCCGCTGACCGATGAGTGGCTGGAAGACCTGCGCGACTACTGCGAGAGCCGCCTGGCTGCGCGGGCCGAAGCGAAGGCAACCGGCGGCATCGTGATTCCCCGCAAGCATGGGCGCTGGGAAATTGCCCATGTGAATGCCTTTGCACCACTGCCTGCTTAATCATGAGCGCAGCCATCAAAGCAGGTGACATTCTCACCAAGCGCGACGGCAGCCGCGTCCAAGGTCCGGCTATGTCTTTCAGCGCACCGTTCTGGATCTATGAGGCTGGCGTGGCCACTGTGAACTACGAAGATGACGAAGATGCAGCCCTGGAGCACTACGACAGGTTGGTGCAGGCTAGGCGCCTTGCGATGGGGAACACGACAGCGGTTCTTGTGCATTGACCAGATAAAAAGGCCCTCAATCGAGGGCCTTGTTTCACCCCAGTGGGGTTTGGTTTCACCTGCGCAGGGGCGAGACTGGTTGTTGTGCTGCCTGTTCCATGGGCGTCCTCCTGGCGGGACTGTAGCAGCGGTAGAAAAAAGCCCGCTAAACGCGGGCTGTGATGCTACTTTTGTTGCTGCTGGCTGCCAATATTAGCGAGGGCTTTTTTGAGCAGTGGCCCCGGCGGGGAAATCACAAGGGTTGGCGATTGACTAGCAGTTGAATCTTGGATGACTACGGTCTGATACTTGTAGTCCACAGCATTCGGACCTTGAGGACGAACAAAGTCCTCACGGCGACCAACTGCAGGGTCGTTTCTCGCGTTGAGACTAAGCATGATCAACTCCAGGGTTTAGCGAAGAATTGAAGTAGTGCTTGCGGGCAACCCACTTAAAACCTTCGTGTTTTGTGATTGTAGCCAGTTCGATCGGCCCACCAATCATCGGCGCTTGTAGGCTGAAGTGAGAGAACCTCGATGCGGTTTCAGCCAAAAATCTTGCCAGTTCTATTGCGTCCTGGATAGGCATAGCAGGGAGGTGCAGCGTTTGATATGTCCTCGATAGTATGAAGTCACGAATCTCGTACTGCTTCTCCTGCGGGAGTCCTACTTCCAGTAGCGCTGGCATCAGGTGTTGGCCAAAGCCTAACACGAGGCGGTCAAGAGCTTCGCAATCCCCATT
>NZ_QAIM01000313.1:0-2012 GCF_003061035.1 Acidovorax sp. HMWF018 | reverse complement strand
TGGAGGCGCAGGGCGTGGCCCCCGCCCAGGCACTCACGCACCTGGTGCAGCGCATGCAGGTGCACCGGGGCCTGTCGGTGGGCATGCTGGGCGGTGACGAGTCGCTGGCCGCGCGCCGCCCCGCCGCGCGCGATGCGGTCAACACCGCCCTGGACGACGTGAGCGCCCGCTTTGTCGCCGCCAAGGTGCCTGCGGCGCAGATGGCGGCCTGGACCCAGGCGCAGCAGACCTGGCGCACCCTGGAGCAGGCCGTGGCCGCGCGCAGCATTGAACAGGTGCAAAGCACCGCGCAGCACACCCAGCTCATCGCAACGCTGCTGCAGCTCAACGAGGCGCTGGTGCATGCCTATGGCCTGCAGATCGACCCCGAGGCCGACACCCACGCGCTGGTGCAGGCGTCGCTGGCCCAAGCCCCCATGCTGGGGGAAAAGCTGGGCATGCTGCGCGCCCAGGGCGCCAGCGCCTTGGGCAAGCGCGAGCTCACGCCCCAGGGCAAGGGCCAGCTGCTGGTGCTGCAGCAGCGCGTGGCCGAGCTGCAGGGCGACACCTTCCGGGGACTGGACCGCGCCTTGCAGGGCAATGCCGAGCTGCAGCGCGCGCTGGGCAGCAGCGTGCAGGCCGTGCAAGGGCAGATCCAGCAGTCGCTGCAGATGGTGGAGCGCGACATCCTCAACGCCACGGAGCTGCAGCTGCCGTCCAAGGATTACTTTGACGCGTTCACCCGCACCATCGAGGCGCTGAACGCGCTCAACAACCTGTCGATGACCAGCCTGGACCAGGCGCTGCAGGCGCGCGTGGCGGGGCTGCAGCGCAACCTGCTGTGGGTGGCGCTGGCCCTGGTCATCACGCTGTCGGCCACCAGTGCAATGGCGCTGGTGTTCGTGCGCTCCATGACCGGGCCGCTGTCGCAGGCCGTGGCGCTGTCACGCGCCGTGGCGCAGGGAGACCTGAGCGGCGCCCCCATTGCCCATGGCACCAACGAGGTGGGCCAGTTGCTGGAGGCGTTGCAGCAGATGCGCGCACAACTCACGCAGGTGGTGCGCAACGTGCGCAGCGGGTCAGAAAGCGTGGCCACCGCCAGCGTGCAGATTGCCCAGGGCAACACCGACCTGTCGGCCCGTACCGAGAGCCAGGCCAGCGCGCTGGAAGAGACCGCCGCGTCCATGGAGCAGCTCAACGCCACCGTGCGCCAGAACGCCGACAGTGCCCAGCAGGCCAGCCAGCTGGCCGCCAATGCCAGCACCGTGGCCGTGCAGGGCGGTGAAGTGGTGGCGCAGGTGGTGGACACCATGCACGGCATCAACGCCTCGTCGCAGAAAATCTCCGACATCATCGGCGTGATCGACTCCATCGCATTCCAGACCAACATCCTCGCGCTGAACGCCGCGGTGGAGGCGGCCCGCGCGGGCGAGCAAGGCCGGGGCTTTGCGGTGGTGGCGAGCGAGGTGCGCAGTCTGGCCGGGCGCAGTGCCGAGGCCGCACGCGAGATCAAGACGCTCATCAGCGCCAGCGTGGAGCGCGTGGCCCAGGGCAGCGCCCTGGTGGACCGCGCCGGCGCCACGATGAGCGAGGTGGTGGGCGCCATCCGCCGCGTGACCGACATCGTGGGCGAGATCAGCGCCGCCAGCCACGAACAGTCCCTGGGCGTGGCCCAGGTGGGCGAGGCCGTGACGCAGATGGACCAGGTGACCCAGCAGAACGCTGCACTGGTCGAAGAGATGGCCGCCGCCGCCAGCAGCCTCAAGAACCAGGCCGAAGACTTGGTGCACGTGGTGTCGGTGTTCCGCCTGGGCGACGATGGCGGCCTGCGCACGGCCGCAGGTGCGCTACGAATTCAATAGCTACAGCGGCATATTGCACTAGCGCTACCGGCCTGAATGACCCGAAATGCGCTGGAGCGGGCATGAAGGGGCGTCATGGAGGGCCGTACAGCCCCCGGGGTTCACACCGCAGGCCCGCGCGCAATGCCCAGTTCGGCCAGTTCCGCGTCGGTGAACACCCGCGAGCGCGTG
>NZ_QAIM01000312.1:19056-23007 GCF_003061035.1 Acidovorax sp. HMWF018 | reverse complement strand
AGGCTGGGGGCGCGCAGGCCCCGGGTGGGCGTGCAGGGGGGGAGTCGTTGCAGGATCGCCTGCGACAAATGGCGCAGCAGCGCAGTGGCACAGGAATAGCAACAGGAAAGAAAAAACCGTGAAGATAGATGTGAAGATTCTCGATCCGCGCATGGCGGACCAATTGCCCACCTACGCCACACCCGGTAGCGCTGGGCTGGACCTGCGTGCCTGCCTGGATGCGCCGCTGACCCTGCAGCCCAACGCCTGGCAACTGGTGCCTACCGGCATTGCGATCTACCTGCAAGACCCGGGCTATGCCGCACTGATCTTGCCGCGCTCGGGCCTGGGGCATAAACATGGCATCGTGCTTGGCAATCTGGTGGGGTTGATCGACAGTGACTACCAAGGGCAGCTCATGGTGAGCGCATGGAACCGCAGCAATGTGGCGTTTACCCTGGAGCCCATGGAGCGGCTGGCCCAATTGGTGATTGTTCCGGTGGTGCAGGCCCAGTTCAACGTCGTCACCGAGTTTGCGGCCACGCAGCGGGGTGAGGGGGGCTACGGATCCACAGGCAAGTCCTGAGGTGGACCGCTCGGGGCTCCAAGCGCGTGACGGGTGAGTGGCCGGGTTGTAAGACCCCGCTTACGTTTCGATGGGTCTGTTACCGACATGGCGATGGCCCCTTGTCTACGCCGCGGCATCTTCAGGCGTTGTTCCAATCGGTACATGGGCATTGAGCTCTGGGTCGTCGGAGATTTTTCAGTGCCTGCCCCAACAACTTCTGGAGATTGAACATGCAATTCACCCGTCCCCTCGCCCTCGTGGGCACCGTGGTTCTGGCTGCTTCGCTGGCTGCTTGCGGCCACAGCCGCCCGGCACCTGCTCCGCAATACTCCGGCGGTTATTCGAGTGGCTACCAGACGGCTCCTGCCTATCCGCAGAATCAGGCAGGCACCGAATATGGTCGCGTGTCCAACATCGAAGTCCTGCAGGGCCGCAGCCAAGGCCAGACCACCGGCACTGGTGCCGTTCTGGGCGCGGTGGTGGGCGGCGTTCTGGGCAACCAGGTGGGCAAGGGCACGGGTCGTGCTGCAGCCACCGCTGTAGGCGTGTTGGGTGGCGCGGTGGCTGGCAACGCCATCGAAGGGCGCAACAACCAGGAATATGTGCAGGGATACCGGTTGTCCGTGCAGCTCGACCAGGGGGGGTATCGCGTGTACGACGTGAGCAGCCCGGGTGACCTGCGCATCGGCGATCGCGTGCGTCTGTACAACGGTCAGATTTCGCGCATGTGACCTGACGCACTGCCCTGACAAACGGGCGCTCCGAGTTTCCTCGGGGCGCCCGTTTTGCTTTTGGTGGGACTTAGTGCAGCAACGAGCTGCCTGGCGCCTGGGGCTGGACGCGGAAGAAGCCGGTTCCGGCCGTGCCACGTCCGATTTCTTCTTCGGTGGCTTCGCGCACGGCCTGCACCGTCAGTTGCAGGCGCAGCGCGATGCCCGCCAGAGGGTGGTTGCCGTCGAGCACGATATGTTCGGGATAGATCTCGGCCACGGTGTAGAGGGCCGTGCGGGGGGCATCGGGGTTGCAGCCCTCGGGCAGGGCCATGCCGTCAAACGTCATCCCTTCTTCGATCTCGGCGGGGAAGAGGGCGCGGGGTTCCAGAAACAGCAATTGGTCATTGAAGTCACCGAAAGCGTCCTCGGGTTCGAGGTGCAGTGCAAGCGTGGCACCAGGGCCGTGGCCTTGCAGGGCCTCTTCGATACGGGGCAGGAGATCATCACCGCCCACCAGAAACTCCACGGGTTCGTCGAGTACGTCGAGTTCTTCGCCCAGGGTGTCTTTCAGGGTCCAGGTCAGTGCGACCACACATTGTTGGGTAATTTCCATAGGAGAATTGTCGCAGTTTGACCAACGGCCCCGCAAAAGGGCAACACTTTCCCCATGGACATTCAGCGACCCTTGGCCCTGCTCGGCGGCCTCACTCCCGCGCAATTCATGCGCCGCCACTGGCAGAAGAAGCCCTTGCTGGTGCGCCAGGCCATCCCGCAGTTTGCGCCGCCGGTGCTGCGGGCCGAGCTGTTTGCGCTGGCCGGGCAGGAGGGTGTGGAGTCCCGCCTGGTGCAACAGATCAAAGGTGCCTGGAAGCTGCGCCACGGGCCCTTCAACCGCCGTGCACTGCCTGCGTTGCAGCAGCCCGACTGGACGCTGCTCGTACAGGGCGTCGATCTGCACAACGACGCGGTGCATGCGCTGATGCAGCAGTTCCGTTTTGTGCCCGAGGCGCGGCTGGACGACCTCATGATCAGCTACGCCAGCAATGGCGGTGGCGTAGGGCCCCATTTCGACAGTTATGACGTCTTTTTGCTGCAGGCGCACGGCAAGCGGCGCTGGCGCATCGGGCGCCAAAAGGATCTGTCGCTGCGCGACGGCATTCCCTTGAAGGTGCTGGCCCAGTTCGAGCCTGAGGAGGAGTTTGTGCTGGAGCCGGGTGACATGCTGTACCTGCCCCCGCGTTATGCCCACGACGGGATTGCCGAAGGCGAGTGCATGACCTACTCCATCGGTTTTCGCGCGCCGACCCGCGCCGAGCTGGCGCAAGAGCTGCTGGTGCGTCTGGCGGAAGATGCCGGGGAGGACGACCACCCGTTGCTGTACCGCGATGCCGGACAGGACGCGGTGGCGCAGCCGGCGCACATTCCTGCCGGGCTGCAGGACTTTGCGCGTGAGGCGCTGTCGCGCGCGCTGGCCCAGCCCCTGGTGCTGGAACGCGCGCTGGGCGAGTACCTGACCGAGCCCAAGCCCAGCGTGTGGTTTGAGCCTGGCGACCCCAAGGTGATGCTGGAAGGGGTGCGGCTGGACCGCAAGAGCCGCATGATGTACGACACACAGCACATCTTCATCAACGGCGAAAGCTACCGCGCAGCGGGGCGCGACGCCACGCTGATGCGGCGCCTGGCCGATGAGCGCCAACTGTCGGCACGCGATCTGGCACGGGCCAGCGACGACGCGCTGGAGCTGCTTTCGTCGTGGTGCGATGCGGGCTGGGCCCATGCCTGGGCCGGCTGAGACTGACCAGGAGCCAGTGATGACCGACACAGCAACCCCCTCCGCCGAGCCTTTGCGTGACTTGCCCAGTGGGCGATTCAGCGGGCGTGAGGCGTTTCAGCAACTGGTGCGCGACGCCATTGCAACGGCGGCGCGGGACGGCTGGCAAGAGATTTTCATCAGCGATGCCCACTTTCATGACTGGCCCTTGGGCGAGCGTGCGGTGGTCGAGGCCTTGCAGGACTGGGCCCGCAGCGGCAGGCGCTTCACCATGCTGGCCTGCAGCTACGACGACGTGATCCGCCGCCATGCCCGCTTTGTGCGCTGGCGCGGTACCTGGGACCACATCATCACCTGCCGCCGCAGCCCGACCGCCGACCCGCTGGACCTGCCCAGCGCGCTGTGGTCGCCGCAATGGGTGCTGCACCGGCTCGATCCCGAGCGCTGCGTGGGGGTGACCGGCAGCGAGGCCGATCGCCGGGTGCTGCTGCACGAGACACTCAACGAATGGGTGCGCAGCAAGAGCGCACCCGGCTTTCCCTCCACCACACTGGGCCTGTAGCTTGTGCCCCACTTTGGGGAGCGCCCGTTGGCGTGGCGCCACGCGGCAGTCGCGCCCGAGGGGATACTGCGCAAAGTCAAGCTGGCGTAAAGCTTTCGTCAGTGTTAGTCAGTATTGACTAAATACCAATATAATCTGCGGCTGTGCCCAAAAAGGTGCAACCAAGTGCATTGTGCCAATGCGTGCATGGGCTCAGGAAGCCTGACGCCGTGGCTTTTCAAGATTCTGTCTGTCCAAATAGGAAAATCGAAATGAAGAACTCTCTCGTTCTGGCCGCCCTGATCGCTGCTGCTGCACTCGCCGCTTGTGGCAAGAAGGAAGAACCCGCTCCAGCACCCGCTCCTGTGGAAGCTCCTGC
>NZ_QAIM01000312.1:14787-19043 GCF_003061035.1 Acidovorax sp. HMWF018 | reverse complement strand
GCTGCCACCGCCGCTACCGGCGCTTCCGCAGCCAAGTAAATTGCTGCAGGCTCTGGGCTGACCCCAAGGTCGGCCTGTGCCATGGCCCCGCACCGCAAGGTCCGGGGCTTTTTTTATGCCCTTCGCCAGGGTGAGACATTTATGGACGCCCGGTCCGGGCCATCAAGGGTTGACGTCGAGCCAATCAGTGCCTTCGGTGGGGCTGGCGACCTGGATCTCCTCGTCCGCCCAACCCAGCGCGGCGGCGAGCGATTGGCGGGCGAGTGCGGGGAGGTTGTTTTGCGCACTCAGGTGCGCTGCCACTACGCACCGCAGGCTGTCGTGCTGCACCGCACGCAGAATCTCCGCCGTCGCCGGGTTGGCCAGGTGGCCGTACAGCCCGCCTACGCGGCGTTTCAGGAAGGGCGGGTAGCGGGACGCGGCCAGCATGTCGGGGTCGTGATTGGCCTCGATCAACAGGGCGTGGCATCCCTGTAGCTGCTGCAGCACATGGGGACTGGCGTGGCCCAGGTCGGTCAGCACGCCCAGGTGTGCGGCGCCGTCGGAGCACCGCAGCTGCAGCGGCTCCCGGGCATCGTGGGGCACGGTGAAGGGGCGGGCTTCGAACGCGCCCATGTCAATCGCTTCCATGTCGTGCGCCACCCGCAGCAAGCCGTCCAAGTCTGGCGCACCGAGGGCCGCGTACGTGCCCTCGCTCATCCACACGGGAATGCGAAAACGCAGCGCCACGGTCTGGGCACAGCCGATGTGGTCCGAGTGTTCGTGGGTGATGAAGAGGGCGTCCAGGTCTTCCACCTGCAACTGCGCTTGCGCCAGACGGGCTTGCAGCTGCCGGATGCCGAGCCCGCAGTCGATCAGGAGGCGGCGAACCTGGCTGCCACTGCGGCCTTCGACGACCGTGGCATTGCCAGTGCTGCCGCTGCCCAGGTTCTTGAATCGAAGCATGGCGGAGCGAAAGGGTGGGTTTGTGGCGGCCCAAAAAACCAGAGCCACCGTCCACCAGAAGGCGGAGGGGGCTCCAGAGGTGTGGGTGGCGGCCTGCGGCCGGCTCTTATTTCAGATCGTCAGCAATCACGCGCACGATGCGCTCGGCATTGGCCGAGGACTCGGGGGCACCAGCCTCATTGAGCACCGACACGGTGGTCGACTCACCCTGGCTGCGCACCACGATGCGGTACTTGAGCGGAGGTGTTGCGGAGGTGGAGCTGAACAGCTTGCTGAAGAAGCCAGGCTCTTTCTTCACGGTGTCCGGAGCCACGTAGCGCACGAAGTACGTGCCCTCATTGCGGTTGCGGTCTTCCACGGTGAAGCCAGTGCGGTCCAGGGCCAGGCCCACCCGGCGCCAGGACCGGTCAAAGCCCTCGTCCAGCTGGACCACCGGCACATTGTTGACCGTGGCCATGCGGGCGGCCTGGGCACGCGCCGCGGGTGCTGCGGCCACTGCCTTGGATTGCTCCTGACTGACGCCCAGCTTGACCATCAGGCGGCGCAGGAATTCGGTTTCGAGTTCCGGGTCGGATGGACGGGGCTGCCAGACGGTGCTGTCCTTGGTGACGTTGCCATAGACCTCGACCATCCCGCGGTGGGTGATGTAGATCTCGGTACTGCCATTGGCATTGCGTTCCAGCCGGGTGCGGAACTTGTCCCGTTCGCCGGTCGAGTACAGGGACTCCATCAGCTTGCCGATGGTGGATCGGATGAAATCCTGGGGCAGTTTGGCGCGGTTCTCTGCCCAGTCGGTTTCCATGATGCCGACATTGGCCTCGGACTGGGCCAGCGTGAAGCCGCTTTCCTGCCAGAAGTCGCGCACGGGCTCCCACAGCTTGTCGGCGGGGCGGTTGACCACCAGCCAGCGCTGGCTGCCGTCTCGTTCGATCCGCACGTCGCCCAGCGACAGGGCCGCCGCGTTGGCGTTGCCCGACGGCTGTGCGGCCTGGCCTGCCTGCATGGCAGCGGCAGACACCGAGCCACCTGGCATGGCGTAGCGCGAGTCGCGTGACAGCTGGGTGAGGTCCGGGGGGACTTCCAGTGACGAGCCCTTGGCGGCGCTCTTGTAGTCGATCTTGTCGCCCTCCAGAATGCTGGTGGAGCAGGCGGACAGGGCCATGACAAGAGCCAGCAGGCTCAGGCGGGTGGTAGCAGCTTTCACGCGGAAATCCTTGGGAAGTGTCTCTGAGAGCGGGCGCAAAGCCCGGATTAGATCAGGCCGCTGGTGCGCAGTGCCGACTCGACCACAGCCTCGTTGCTGCTGGCCAGGGGCGTCATGGGCAGGCGCATGGTGCCACCACACAGGCCCATGCGGGACATGGCCCACTTGACCGGGATAGGGTTGGCTTCGACAAACAGGTGCTTGTGCACCGGCATCAGCTGAAACTGGATCTGCATGGCGCGTTGCACGTTGCCGGCCAGTGCCGCCACGCACAGCTCGTGCATCAGGCGCGGGGCCACGTTGGCCGTCACGCTGATGTTGCCGTGGCCGCCGCACAGCATCAGGGCGACGGCGGTCGGGTCGTCGCCCGAGTACACGCCAAAGCCCTTGGGCACGTCACGGATGAGCCACTGGGCACGCTCGATGTTGCCGGTGGCTTCCTTGATGCCGATCACGCCGGGCACCTGGGCCAGGCGCAGGACGGTGTCGTGCTGCATATCGGCCACCGAGCGGCCGGGCACGTTGTATAGCACGATGGGCAGGTCGCCCGTGGCTTCTGCAATCGCCTTGAAGTGCTGGTACTGGCCCTCTTGGGTGGGCTTGTTGTAGTAGGGAACGACCTGCAGCTGGCTATCGGCACCCACGCCGCGCGCGAACTTGGCCAGCTCAATGGCCTCGGCGGTGGAGTTGGCGCCGCAGCCTGCCATGATGGGCACGCGCTTGGCGGACTGTTCCACGGCCACGCGGATGATTTCGCAGTGTTCTTCCACGTTCACCGTGGGGGACTCGCCCGTGGTGCCCACCACGCCGATGCAATCGGTGCCTTCGGCGATGTGCCAGTCGATCAGTTTGCGCAAGGTGGGGTAGTCCACGCTACCGTCCTCGTGCATGGGAGTGACGAGGGCGACGATGCTGCCGGTGAGTGGCACGGAAGAAGAAGTCATGTCCGCAGTGGTAAACGGTAAAAGGGCATTCTAACTAGCCCCGGTAGACAAAAGATGTCGTGAGGGTCCACCCGCCTGCGGGAGTTCCCGTACGGCCGTGATGCGTTGCACGAAACGCGCTGGTTCGTCGATGAAGCCGTCCTCATAAGCCACCACGCGCAGGTCCTGGCATGCCTGCAGCAGTTCGCCGTGCGCGAGCAGGAACTCCGCCCGCGCCGGGCGCCCTACTGTTTCGTTGCCCTGGGCAAAGGTTTCGTAGACCAGCACCCCGCCCGGCGCCACGCTGGCCACGATGGTGGACAACAAGGGGCGCCACAGGTAGTTGGTGACGATCACGCCACCAAACTGGCGGCCTGCAAAAGGCCAGGGGCCGTTTTCGATGTCAGCCTGCACCAGCTCGCCCAGCCCTTCGCAGGCGGCCAGCGCCTCGGCGGACCGGTCCACGCCGACCACGGTGTGCCCCAGTTCCCGCAGATAGCGCAGGTGGCGCCCTGCGCCGCAGGCGACGTCCAGCACGGTGCTGTGGGGGGCGATCAGGTGGCTCCAGCGCCGCACCCAATCCAAAGGGGCTTCTGTACCGTGCATACCGTGCATGAACTATAAAAATGATAGCTGCCTGCGCATTATCCACTAGCGCTTGCGGCCAAAAACGCTTGAAAATCCCGCCAAGGGTGTCAAAAACACGCCCACATCTGGTCGGCCAGCAGCACCATGAATTCGGGCACGGTGTACAAGCCAAACACCACCAGGCACAGCAGCACGGCCACGGCACCGCCCAGCCAGCGCAGGGCGCGCGGCGCGGGTTTGCGGGGCGGGGTGGTGTCGCTCATGCAGGGGGTCAAACAGGTCAGGCGGGTTGTGGGGTGTGGCGCGCGATCGGGCTTTCCTTGACCGGCAGGTTCACCAGCCCGGCAAAAATGCCCAGGCCGATCGCGATGTACCACACGATATCGTAGCTGCCGGTGGCGTCATACAGATAGCCGCCCAGCCAGACGCCCAGGAAGCTGCCGATCTGGTGGCTGAAGAACACAAAGCCGCCCAGCATCGACAAATGCTGCACGCCGAAGATCTGCGCGATGGTGGCATTGGTGGGGGGCACGGTGGATAGCCACAGCGCGCCCATCACTGCCGAGAACACGTACACCGACAGCGGCGACAGCGGC
>NZ_QAIM01000312.1:5674-14777 GCF_003061035.1 Acidovorax sp. HMWF018 | reverse complement strand
GGCCCAGCGTGCCCGCGATGTAGGTGCCGAACACGTTGAACAGCCCGATCAGCGCCAGCGCATAGCTGGCCACCTGGGGCGACAGGCCATGGTCCTTGAGGTAGCTGGGCATGTGCACGCCAATGAACACCACCTGAAAGCCGCACACAAAGTAACCGGCCATCAGCAGGTTGAAGCTGGGGTAGCGGAAGGCCTCGCCCAGCGCCTGCGCAATGGTCTGCTCGCGCATGACCGGGGCCGCACCCTTGAAGCCCGGCTCCCGCAGGCCAAAGGCCAGCGGCACGATCAGCAGCACCGCCATCGACAGCACCAGCAAGGCCTGCTGCCAGCCCAGGCCTGCAATCAGCCAGCCTTCGACCGGCACCATCAGGAACTGCCCGAACGAACCCGCCGCCGCTGCCACGCCCATGGCCCATGAGCGTTTTTCGGGCGCAATCTGCCGCCCCAGCACACCATAGATCACCGCATAGGTGGTGCCCGCCTGCGCCGCGCCAATCAGCACACCGGCCGTCAGCGCAAACAGCGTGGGCGTGGGCGACAGCGCCATGCCCGCCAGGCCCAGGGCATACAGGGCTGCACCGCCGAGCAGCACGCGGAAGGCCCCAAACCGGTCGGCCGCCATGCCCGCAAAAATCCCGATCACGCCCCAGGACAGGTTCTGGATGGCGATGGCCAGGGCGAACGACTGGCGCGTCCAGCCCATTTCCTGGGTGATGGGCAGAAGCCACAGCCCGAACCCGTGGCGGGTGCCCATGGACAGGGTCACGATGGCCGCGCCGCACGCCAGCACCTGGAACATGGATAGTTTGGGAGGATTCATATGCATGCGCAGGAATGTAGCCAGATTGGGCGAAACGCGCTGATACACCCGCGACCAATACAGTTGGCGGTGGGGGCGGCAGAAAATGCAGCGCTTGGCGCAGCGGTTTGAAGGGCTGGTTATTTATCCAGCTATTGCTGCGGTGCCGCACTACAATCCGCCCCATGGCAGCCAAACCCTCTTCTGTTTCCGCGAGCGAATACTCCGAAGGCTCAATCCGCGTGCTCAAGGGCCTGGAGCCCGTCAAGCAGCGCCCGGGCATGTACACCCGCACCGACAACCCCCTGCACATCATCCAGGAGGTGCTGGACAACGCCGCCGACGAGGCCCTCGCCGGCCACGGCAAGAAGATCCGCGTCACCCTGCACGCCGATGGCTCGGTCAGTGTGGAGGACGACGGCCGGGGCATCCCGTTTGGCCTGCACCCGGAAGAAAACGCGCCGGTGATCGAGCTGGTCTTCACCCGCCTGCATGCGGGTGGCAAGTTCGACAAGGGCAAGGGCGGTGCCTACAGCTTCTCGGGCGGCCTGCACGGCGTGGGCGTGTCGGTCACCAACGCCCTGGCCACCCGGCTGGAGGCCACCAGCTACCGCGAAGGCAAGGCGGCGCGCCTGGTGTTCTCCGCTGGCGACGTGATCGAGCCCCTGGTCGCCCGTCCGCTGGAGGCGGGCGAGCGCAAGCAGGGCACCTCGGTGCGCGTGTGGCCCGACGCCAAGTATTTCGAATCCAGTGCCCTGCCCATGGGCGAGCTGACCCATCTGCTGCGCAGCAAGGCCGTGCTCATGCCCGGCGTGACGGTGCAGCTGGTGAACGAAAAAACCCGCGACACGCAGACCTGGCAGTACAAGGGCGGCCTGCGGGACTACCTGATGCAGACGCTCACCGGCGACCCGGTCATCCCGCTGTTTGAAGGCGAGGGTTTTGCCGACAGCGGCAACGAGAGCTTTGCCGAGGGCGAAGGGGCGGCCTGGGCGGTGGCCTTTACCGAAGACGGCCAGCCCATGCGCGAGAGCTACGTCAACCTGATCCCCACCAGCGCGGGCGGCACCCACGAAAGTGGCCTGCGCGACGGCCTGTTCAACGCGGTCAAGAGCTTTATCGAGCTGCACAGCCTGTTGCCCAAGGGCGTGAAGCTGCTGCCCGAGGACGTGTTTGCGCGCGCCAGCTATGTGCTGAGTGCCAAGGTGCTCGACCCGCAGTTCCAGGGCCAGATCAAGGAGCGCCTGAACTCGCGCGACGCGGTGCGCCTGGTCAGCGGCTTCGTACGCCCGGCGCTGGAGCTGTGGCTGAACCAGCACGTTGATTACGGCAAGAAGCTGGCCGAGCTGGCCATCAAGGCCGCGCAGACGCGCCAGAAGGCCGGGCAGAAGGTTGAAAAACGCAAGGGCTCGGGCGTGGCTGTGTTGCCCGGCAAGCTCACCGACTGCGAAAGCCGCGACATCGCCCACAACGAGGTCTTCCTGGTGGAGGGCGATTCGGCCGGTGGCAGCGCCAAGATGGGCCGCGACAAGGAAAGCCAGGCCATCCTGCCGCTGCGCGGCAAGGTGCTCAACACCTGGGAGGTGGAGCGCGACCGCCTGTTTGCCAACAACGAAATCCACGACATCTCGGTAGCGATTGGCGTGGACCCGCATGGCCCCAACGATACGCCGGACCTGAGCGGTCTGCGCTACGGCAAGATCTGCATCCTGTCAGATGCCGACGTGGACGGATCGCACATCCAGGTGCTGCTGCTCACGCTGTTCTTCCGCCACTTCCCCAAGCTCATCGAGACCGGCCACATCTATGTGGCGCGCCCACCGCTGTTTCGCGTGGATGTGCCTGCGCGCGGCAAGAAGCCTGCGGCCAAGATGTATGCGCTGGACGATGGGGAGCTGACGGCCATCCTCGACAAATGCGCCAAGGATGGTGTGGCACGCGAGAAGTGCCAGATCAGCCGCTTCAAGGGCCTGGGCGAGATGAACGCCGAGCAGCTGTGGGAAACCACGCTCAACCCCGACACCCGCCGCTTGCTGCCCGTACAGCTGGGAGACGTGGACTTTGCCGCCACCGAAGGCCTCATCACCAAGCTCATGGGCAAGGGCGAAGCCGCTGCGCGCCGCGAGCTGATGGAACTGCATGGCGATGCGGTCGAGATCGATATCTGACCGAGGGCTGTCCTACAGGTCTGCCATGAGAAATCCAAACAAGAATGGCGTCGTGCGCTGGTGCTTATTGGGTTTTTTGCTCTGTTTTTTGCAGCAAACGGCCCATGCAGACCTGTGGGCGCATGTGGATGAGCGCGGCGTGACGCACTTTGCGTCCGAGCAGGTCGATGCGCGCTACCAGCTGTTTTTTCGGGGCAACGACTTCGACTCCACCCGCGATGCACCGGCCAATGCATCGCCCATGCCCTATGCGCTTCCCGTAGCGGGTGCGCGCCTGCTGGCGTTTTTTGACATTGCGCCGGACTACAAGCGCGTCAAGCACCACCTGCGCGCTGCGTCCAGCCAACATGGTGTGGACTACGAGCTGTTGCAGGCCGTGATCGCCACCGAGTCCGGCTTTGACGCCGCCGCCGTGTCGCCCAAAGGCGCCGTGGGCCTGATGCAGGTCATGCCCGCCACGGCCAGCCGTTTTGGTGTGAATGCGGACAAGAAGCGCTCGGTCGAGCAAAAGCTCGCCGACCCCGCCGTGAACGTGCCCACCGGCACCCGTTACCTGCGCTATCTGCTGGACCTGTTCCCTGGCCGCGTGGACCTGGCCGTGGCCGCCTACAACGCCGGTGAAGGCGCGGTGCAAAAGGCGGGCAACCAGATACCGGCCTTCAGGGAAACCCAGAACTACGTGCGCACCGTGCTGGGCCTGTATGCCCAGCTCAAGCCCCCGGCGCCGGTGCTGGCCCAGCGTGCGCTGCCCGGTCGCGTGCGCATGGAGCTGTCGGGCGGCGCGCAGAACCGGGGCAACCTGCCGCCCACCCGCGTGGCGCAGACACCCACCGCTCCCCAGAACGTGAATCCAGAAACTGTACCCAACGAATGAGCGACCAACCCACTCTCGATTTCACCACCGCAGGCGATGACGGGGGCGACTCCCTGGGCCTGGCGGGCTATGCCCAGCGTGCCTACCTGGAGTACGCACTGTCGGTCGTCAAGGGCCGCGCGCTGCCCGACGTGTGCGACGGCCTCAAGCCCGTGCAGCGGCGCATTCTGTATTCGATGGACCGCATGGGCCTGGGCTACAGCGGCCCCACGCGCAACACGGCCGCCAAGCCGGTCAAGAGCGCCCGCGTGGTGGGCGATGTGCTGGGCCGCTTCCACCCGCATGGCGATCAGTCGGCCTATGACGCGCTCGTGCGCATGGCGCAGGACTTTGCCCAGCGCTACCCGCTGATCGACGGCCAGGGCAACTTCGGCAGCCGCGACGGCGACGGCGCTGCGGCCATGCGCTACACCGAGGCCCGCCTGTCGCGCATCACCAGCCTGCTGCTGGATGAGATCGACGAAGGCACGGTCGATTTCATGCCCAACTACGACGGCAGCACGGAGGAGCCGCGCCAGCTGCCCGCACGCCTGCCGTTCGCGCTGCTCAATGGCGCCAGCGGCATTGCCGTGGGCCTGGCCACCGAAATCCCCAGCCACAACCTGCGCGAGATCGCCGACGCCTGCATTGCGCTCATCAAGACGCCCTCGCTGAGCCAGGAAGACCTACTGGCCCTGGTGCCCGGCCCGGACTACCCCGGCGGCGGCCAGATCATCAGTAGCGCGGGCGACATTGCCGATGCCTACCGCACCGGCCGTGGCAGCCTCAAGGTGCGCGCGCGCTGGAAGATCGAAGACATGGCGCGTGGCCAGTGGCAGTTGGTGGTGAACGAGTTGCCGCCCGGCGTGAGCACGCAAAAGGTGCTCGAAGAGATCGAGGAAATCACCAACCCCAAGGTCAAGCCCGGCAAAAAGGCGCTCTCGCAAGACCAGACCCAGCTCAAGGCCAGCATGCTGGCTGTGCTGGATGTGGTGCGCGACGAATCGAGCAAAGACGCGCCCGTGCGCCTGGTGTTCGAGCCCAAGACGGGCAAGACCCCGCAGCAGGAGCTGATCACCGCATTGCTTGCCCACACCAGCCTGGAAACCTCGGCCCCCATCAACCTCACGATGGTGGGGCTCGATGGCAAGCCCGTGCAGAAGTCGCTGCGTGTGATGCTGGAAGAGTGGATCGCCTTCCGCCAGACAACGATCACGCGCCGCAGCCAGCACCGCCTGAACAAGGTGCTCGAGCGCATCCACATCCTCGAAGGGCGGCAGACCGTGCTGCTCAACATCGACGAGGTGATCGCCATCATCCGTGCGGCCGAGGAGCCCAAGGCCGCGCTGATTGCGCGCTTCAACCTCAGCGATCGACAGGCCGAAGACATCCTTGAAATTCGCCTGCGCCAGTTGGCGCGGCTCGAAGCCATCAAGATCGAGCAGGAACTGAAAGAACTGCGCGAAAGCCAGGGCAAGTTAGAAGACATTCTGAACAACCCCGGCTCGCTGCGCCG
Source organism: Acidovorax sp. HMWF018 (assembly GCF_003061035.1). Taxonomy (NCBI): domain Bacteria; kingdom Pseudomonadati; phylum Pseudomonadota; class Betaproteobacteria; order Burkholderiales; family Comamonadaceae; genus Acidovorax; species Acidovorax sp. HMWF018. The sequence goes on along the minus strand of NZ_QAIM01000312.1, from coordinate 9,441 downwards.
AACCATGGTCAAGGAGATCGAGGCCGACGCCAAGACCTTTGCCGATGCGCGCCGCACGCTGATACAGGCCGAGAAAAAGGCTGTGGCCGAAGTAAAGGTGGTGGACGAGCCTGTGACCGTGGTCGTCTCGCAAAAAGGCTGGGTGCGCGCCCGCACCGGCCATGGCCACGAGGCCGCCAGCTTTGCCTTCAAGGCAGGTGATGGGCTGTACGGCACGTTCGAGTGCCGCACGGTGGATACCCTGCTGGCCTTTGGCAGCAATGGCCGCGTTTACTCGGTGGCCGTGTCGCTGCTGCCCGGTGCGCGTGGCGACGGCCAGCCGGTGACCACGCTCATCGAGCTGGAATCGGGCACGCAATTGCTGCACTACTTTGCGGGGCCAGCCAACGCCACGCTGCTGTTGTCCAACTCGGGCGGCTACGGCTTTCTGGCGGCGGTGGAAAACATGGTCTCGCGCCAAAAGGGCGGCAAGGCCTTCCTCACCCTGGGCGAGGGCGAAACCGTGTGTGTGCCATCACACGCTGCGGGCACCACGGGCAGCAAACCGGTGCTGCCGGCCACGCACGTGGCCTGCGCGTCCACGGGCGGGCGCATCCTGACCTTCGAGATCACCGAGCTGAAAACCATGGCCAATGGCGGCCGGGGGCTGATGCTGATCGACCTGGAAGACAAGGACCAGCTCGCAGGCGCGGCGGCCTACACGCGCAGCATTCGCCTCGATGGCGTGGGCCGGGGCGGCAAGCAGCGTGATGAGACGCTGGAGATCCGCAGCCTGAACAACGCCCGTGCCGCGCGCGGCCGCAAGGGCAAGGCAGCAGACCTGGGCTTCAAGCCCACGACAGTGACGCGCGTCGAGTAAGGACAGCTCACACGACGCCTCCGGCGTTGTTGCCGCGTCCTGCAGCCACACCCGTACTGCAGCATTGCCTGCGGCGCAGCGCTCGGCCGGGGCCGTATCGCTGCGTTTTTTTGCCGCTTCAATCGTCGCCGCTGCCAGTGGAGCGGGGTGCGCGAAACGGGTTTGCCGCACCCGGTGCGTTTGGCGGCGCCTCCGATCGTGCTTGGGGATGACCCTCATGCGGCCGCTCCTGGTTTGTGCAATTGTCGGAAAGCGAGCAACATCTCGTGACAAACACACTCCAGGAGACCTCCATGCCTAAACAATTGAGGATGGCCCACAAGCTGTGGCTGGCTGTGATTCTGATCGTGGTCATGCTGGTCGCCGTGGTGGGGTTTGCGGCCTACCGCTCTGCAAAAGTGCAAGCCCAGGCCGATGCCGTGAGCAAGGACATGGAGGCGCGGGTGCAGGCCGCCCTGCGCTGGTCGGGGTTGACAGAAACCAATGCAGCGCGCACCCAGGCGCTGATCGTGAGCAACGACCCAGCGGTGGAAGCAGAGTTCAAAGACGTCATTGCGGCCACGTCGGCCCAGATCAGCGAGGTGCAGAAGTCGCTCGAATCCATGGCCTTGTCCGACGCCGACAAGGCCCAGATGAACAAGATTGCGGCCGCCCGCAAGACCATGATCGATCTGCGTGGCGAGGCCCGCAAGCTCAAGAGTGACGGTCAGCAAGATCAGGCCGTGACGCTGATCAACCAGAAGTACAACCCCTCCGTGGCGGCCTACCTCGCTGCTCTGCGCGAGTTTGTGGCCCAACTGCAGAAGAACGCCGCAGAGACGCAGGTGGCGATGGCGGCCGAACGCATGCTCACCGTCAAGATCGCCGCGGTGGCCGTGGGCTTGCTGCTGCTGGCCATCATCGTGGGGGCGTATTACCTGATTGGCAGCATCCAGCGGCCCTTGGCCCAGGCCAATGGACTGGCCGAGCGCATTGCGGGTGGCGACCTGAGCCTGCAGGAGGCTGTCACGCGCAGCGACGAATTTGGCGATCTGTTGCGCTCGCTCTATGCCATGAGCAACGCGCTGGGGCGCATGGTGCACCAGGTGCGCCAAAGCACGGACAGCATTGCCATCGCCAGCGCAGAGATCGCGACCGGCAACCAGGACCTGTCGGCCCGCACCGAGCAGACCTCCAGCAATCTGCAGGAGACCGCTGCCGCGATGGAAGAGTTCACCAGCACCATCCAGCAAAGCGCGGGCAGCGCCCAGCAGGCCAGCAGCCTGGCCGCGGGTGCCACCGGCGTGGCGCGCCGGGGCGGCGAGGTGGTGACCCAGGTGGTGGCCACCATGGAGGACATCAACCACAGCAGCAAGAAGATCGCAGACATCATTGGCGTGATCGACGGCATTGCGTTCCAGACCAACATCCTGGCGCTCAATGCGGCGGTGGAGGCCGCGCGTGCCGGCGAGCAAGGCCGGGGCTTTGCCGTGGTGGCCAGTGAGGTGCGCAGCCTGGCCCAGCGCAGTGCCGAGGCGGCCAAGGAGATCAAGCAGCTCATCAGCGCGTCGGTCGAGAAGGTGGAGACCGGCTCGCGCCTGGTGTCCGATGCGGGCACGACCATGACCGACATCGTGCAGTCGGTGCAGCGCGTGACCGACATGATCGGCGAGATCACCGCCGCATCGTCCGAGCAGAGCGCGGGGGTGTCGCAGGTCAACAAGGCGATCAGCAACCTGGACCAGATGACCCAGCAGAACGCCGCCCTGGTGGAAGAAAGCGCTGCGGCAGCACAAAGCCTGCGCGAGCAGGCCGATCACCTGGCGCGCGAGGTATCCATGTTCAAGGTCAACGCCGCCAGCTACGGGCCTGCGCAGGCCGCCATTGGGGTCGCGCGCGGCGCGGCCAAGGCGACAACCACCATGCCAGCCACCCGCAACAAGCCCGCAGCGCCCGCCACTGCGGGCGGTGCCCCTGCAGCCCGCATCAGCACTGCGAGTGCCCCGGCGGCACTGGCGAAATCGCCTTCATCATCGGCAGGCGTGAAGCAAGGCGCCAAGCACGGTGCCACGGCCGGGGCGGACGAGGACTGGGAATCTTTCTGACACGCTGAGGTGGGTGCCCCCGGCTGTCGCAGACCCAGGCGGCGGGGCCCTGCGCTGCACAGGCAACAAAAAACCCATGGCAGTGATGCCATGGGTTTTTTGCTGGGGCGCGCGGTCTGTCAGGCCAGTTCGGCGATCAGTTCAATCTCCACGCACGCGCCCATGGGGATCTGGGCCACGCCGAAGGCGCTGCGGGCGTGCACGCCCTTCTCGCCAAACACTTGGCCCAGCAGTTCGCTGGCGCCATTGGTCACCAGGTGCTGCTCGGTGAAGTCGCCCGTGGAGTTCACCAGGCTCATGACCTTGACGATGCGTTTGACACGGTTCAGGTCGCCGCCGCAGGCGGCTTGCAGCGTGCCCATCAGGTCGATGGCCACAGCACGCGCAGCCTGCTTGCCTTCTTCGGTGCCGATGTCGCGGCCGAACTGTGCAGCCCAGGGCTTGCCGTCCTTGCGAGCGATGTGGCCGCTCAGGAACACCAGGTTGCCCGTCTGCACATAGGGCACGTACGCGGCGGCGGGCACCGACACGGGGGGCAGGGTGATGTTGAGTTCTTTCAGCTTGTCGTAAACGCTCATGGTGGTCCTCGTTAGGAAGTGTGGGTGGATAGACGAGAGCGGTCTGGTGCGCAGGCCGCCGAGCGCGGTAAGTGTTACACAGCACCCCACCCTTGCGCAGACGTGGCAGGCCCTGGCGGCGCATTAGCATCAGCGCATGTCCGCCATAAGCGCCTCTAATGCCACGACGCTGTCCGCCACAGGCCGGGGCGTGGAGGGGCCATTGCCCCCGCGTCCGTGGCTGCTGCCCGCTGTGTTGCTGGGCGT
>NZ_QAIM01000312.1:0-5664 GCF_003061035.1 Acidovorax sp. HMWF018 | reverse complement strand
CGGGCCGTGGCCTACCAGGCGCAGGCATTGCCGGCAGCGTTGGAGGGCAAGGACCTGCGCATCACCGGCGTGGTGGCCGCCATGCCGCAGATCAACGAGGCGGGCACCCGCTGGCGCATGGTGGTGGAGGGGGCGACGCTGCAGGGCGCGCCGGTGTCCTTGCCGCCCCTGGTGGATGTGGCCTGGTATGGCAGCGCTTTCGGCGGTGCGGGCGAGGTGCTGGACCTGCAGCGCCAGCCCGCCCCGGTGCGTGCGGGCGAGCGGTGGCAGATTACCGTGCGCCTGAAGGCGCCCCATGGCCTGCGCAACCCGCATGGTTTTGACTACGAACTGTGGATGTGGGAGCAGGGCCTGCAGGCCACGGGTTACGTGCGCGCGGGCCCCAAGGACGAGCCGCCGGTGCGTGTGGCCGCCACCTGGCAGTACCCGGTGGAGCAGTTGCGCCAGCGTGTGCGGGACGCCATCCTGGAGCGCCTGGTATTCGGGCAGGATGGCTCGGGCAATGACATCGCCGACCCCACCCGCACGCGCACGGCGGGCGTGGTGGCGGCGCTGGTCACCGGCGACCAGCGTGCCATTGACCGTGCAGACTGGGATGTGTTCCGTGCCACCGGGGTGGCCCACCTCATGAGCATTTCGGGTCTCCACATCACGCTGTTCGCCTGGCTGGCGGCGCTGGTGGTGCGGGCGTTGTGGCGGCGCTCGCCCCGGTTGAGCCTGGCGGTGCCTGCGCAATCCGCCGCACTGGTGTCGGGTGTGCTGCTGGCCACGGCCTACGCCCTGTTCAGCGGCTGGGGCGTGCCCGCGCAGCGCACGGTGACCATGCTGGCCATCGTGGGGCTGCTGCAGCTGAGCGGGCGCCGCTGGCCCTGGCCCCAGGTGTGGCTGCTGGCCTGTGGGGCCGTGGTGGTGCTGGACCCGTGGGCATTGGCTCAGGCAGGCTTCTGGCTCAGCTTTGTGGCGGTGGGCGTGCTGTTTGCTACTAATCCGATAGCTGCTGAGGCAATTGGTACTAGCGCTATAGGCCGTTTTTATGCCTTGGTGCGTGAACAATGGGTGGTCACGCTCGCGCTCACGCCTTTGGGCTTGCTGCTGTTTGGCCAGGTGTCGCTGGTGGGTTTTGTGGCCAACCTGGTGGCCATCCCCTGGGTGACGCTTGTGGTCACGCCGCTGGCGCTGGGGGGCGTGTTGTGGGCGCCGCTGTGGAGTGCAGCGGCCCTCAGCCTGCAGCCGTTCACCGCGTTGCTGCAGTGGCTGGGGCAGTGGCCCTGGGCCGCTGTGTTTTTGCCTGCCGCGCCGCTGTGGGCGGGCGTGGCGGCGGTGGCTGGGGGCGCGCTCTTGGCCATGCGCTTGCCCTGGCGCCTGCGTTTGCTGGCGTTGCCCCTGCTGCTGCCGGTGTTGTGGTGGCAGCCGGAGCGGCCGGTCGCGGGGCAGTTGGAGCTGCTGGCCGCCGACATCGGCCAGGGGAATGCCGTGCTGGTGCGCACGGCCACGCACACCCTGCTGTATGACGCAGGGCCGCGCTTCAGCCGCGAGAGCGATGCGGGCCACCGCGTGCTGGTGCCGCTGCTGCGGGCGCTGGGGGAGCAGGTGGATGTGCTCATGCTCAGCCACCGCGATGCCGACCACACGGGCGGTGCAGCGGCCGTGCTGGCCCAGCAGCCGGGCGCTGAACTGACCGGCTCCATCGAAGCCGAGCATGCCCTGCAGCGCTTGCGCCCCAGCAGGCCCTGCCTGGCAGGCCAGCGCTGGGAGTGGGATGGCGTGGCTTTTGAGGTGCTGCATCCGCTGCCCGGTGACGAGGCCCCTGTGGCGGCCAAGGCCCCGCGTCCCAATGCGCTCAGCTGCGTGCTGCGCATCACGGCCGCCGGGCCCGAGGGCGGGACGGCCCTGCTGGTGGGCGACATCGAGGCACCGCAGGAGCAAGCCTTGCTGGCGCGCAGCGCGCCCTTGCGGGCCGACCTGTTGCTGGTGCCGCACCACGGCAGCAAGACCTCGTCGTTGGCGGCTTTTCTGGAAGCTGTCCAGCCGCGCACCGCTTTGGTGCAGGCTGGTTATCGCAACCGCTTCGGTCATCCGGCGCCGGATGTGCTGCAGCGCTACCGTGCGCGCCAGATTGCGGTGGTGGAATCGTCGCGCTGCGGGGCCGCCCGCTGGTCCTCGTCGCAGCCTGGGCAGGTGGCCTGCGAACGCGACACCGGCGAGCGCTACTGGCAGCACCGCATGGTGCCACGGGACGACTGATTCGGGGCCGATGGCGCAGCGCCGCCAGGGGTGTTGGGCGGGGGTGGGCTCACAACTTGCTATCCTGATCGCAGGAGGCCCGTTCATGCAGAAATTTGACGAGATGTACGCCATGCTGCCGTTTGATGGCAGCGACGTGCGGGAACACTACAAGCGCTATGCGCAGTGGTTGAGCAAACAGCCCCCTGACGTGATGCAGGCCCGCAGGGCCGAAGCCGAGATGATCTTCCGGCGCGTGGGCATCACCTTCGCCGTCTACGGCGCCAAGGATGAAGGCGGCGCAGGCAACGAGCGGTTGATCCCGTTCGACCTGATCCCCCGCATCATTCCGGCCCACGAGTGGGCCAGCATGCAGCAGGGGCTGGTGCAGCGTGTCACGGCGCTCAACCGTTTCATCCACGACGTCTACCACGGCCAGGACATCATCCGCGCCGGCATCGTGCCCGCCGACCTCATCCTGAACAACGCGCAATACCGCCCCGAGATGGCCGGCGTGCATGTGCCGCAAGACATCTACGCGCACATCGCAGGCATCGACATCGTGCGCGCCCCTGATGCCCAGGGCAATGGTGAGTACTACGTGCTCGAAGACAACCTGCGCGTGCCCAGCGGTGTGAGCTACATGCTCGAAAACCGCAAGATGATGATGCGGTTGTTCCCCGAGCTGTTCAGCCTGCACAAGGTGGCGCCAGTGGCCCACTACCCCGACATGCTGCTCGAAACCCTGCGCGCCAGCGCCCCCGCCACGGCGGATGAGCCCACGGTGGTGGTACTCACGCCCGGCATGCACAACAGTGCGTACTTCGAGCACGCCTTCCTGGCCCAGCAGATGGGGGTGGAGCTGGTGGAGGGCCAGGACCTGGTGGTCAAGGACAAGTTCGTGTACATGCGCACCACACGCGGCCTGCAGCGGGTGGACGTGATCTATCGCCGCGTGGACGATGACTTCCTCGACCCCCAAGTCTTCCGCCGCAATTCCACCCTGGGCTGCTACGGCCTCATGGAGGCTTACCGCGCGGGCAACGTGGGCATCTGCAACGCTGTGGGCACGGGCGTGGCGGACGACAAGTCCGTCTACCCCTATGTGCCGGAGATGATCCGCTTCTACCTGGGCGAGGAGCCCATCCTGAAGAACGTGCCCACCTGGATGTGCCGCAAGCAGGACGACCTGCAGCACGTGCTGGCCAACCTCAAGGATCTGGTGGTGAAGGAGGTGCACGGCGCGGGCGGCTACGGCATGCTCATCGGCCCTGCCGCTACGCAGGCCGAGATCGAGGACTTTCGCCGTGCGCTGCTGGCCAACCCGGCGGGCTACATCGCGCAGCCCACGCTCAGCCTGTCAAGCTGCCCCACCTATGTGGAAAGCGGCATTGCCCCGCGCCACATCGATCTGCGCCCCTTTGTGCTCAGCGGTCGCGAGGTGCAGATGGCCGCTGGCGGCCTCACGCGCGTGGCGCTGCAAGAGGGCTCGCTGGTGGTGAATTCGTCGCAGGGCGGCGGCACCAAGGACACCTGGGTGCTGGGCGAGGGTACGCCCACAGCGCAACCCAAGGCCGTGCAATCCCAGTCGCAATCCCAGTCGCAATCGCAGGGACAAGGTCAGTCACAAAGTCAATCGCAAGGGAGCCTCTGAACATGCTGAGCCGCACCGCCGACCATCTGTTCTGGATGTCCCGCTACACCGAGCGAGCTGAAAACGCCGCCGAAAGCGGGGTTCCGCCACAACTCAGCCAGCGTGCGCAGCACGCGCGGGGTTCTCTGCCCGGGGAGGAAAAATGCTAAGTCGCACTGCCGATCATCTGTTCTGGATGTCCCGATATACAGAGCGGGCAGAGAACACAGCAAGAATGCTCAATGTGAGCTATGAGACCTCCCTGTTGCCCCAGGCTGCAGATGTGGCGCAAAAGGGCTGGGAGGGCCTGCTGTCCATCAGCGAGCTGATCCCTGCCTACACCGCCAAGCATGGTGAAGTGACGCCCGCCAACGTGCTGGAGTTCATGGTGCACGACGGCAACAACCCGTCGTCCATCCTGTCGTGCCTGCGCGCCGCACGCGAGAACGCGCGGGCCGTGCGCGGCGCGCTCACCACCGAGGTGTGGGAAACGCAGAACCAGACCTGGCTGGAACTGCACCGGCAACTGGAAGGCGGCGCGTTCGAGCGCGACCCAGGCCAGTTCTTTGAATGGGTGAAGTACCGCTCGCACCTCTCACGCGGCGTGGTGCTGGGCACCATGCTGCAGGACGAGGCGTTTCACTTCTTGCGCATGGGCACCTTCCTGGAGCGCGCGGACAACACCGCGCGCCTGCTGGATGTGAAGTTCCACGCGGTCAAGAACGACTTTTTTGGCCGCCCCAGTGACCGCAACCAGGAAAGCGACTTCTACCACTGGAGCGCCATCTTGCGCAGCGTGTCGGCGTTCGAGGTGTACCGCAAGGTCTACCGCGACGTGATCACGCCGGGCCGCGTGGCCGACCTGCTGATCCTGAGCCGCGACATGCCGCGCTCGCTGCACGCGTGCCTGCGGGAGGTGGTGGACAACCTGGCGGTGCTGGCCAACGGGCAGTCCGCCGAGACCAGCCGCAGGGCAGGGCGCCTGCTGGCCGACCTGCAGTACGGCCGCATCGACGAAATCCTGGCGACCGGGCTGCACGCGTTCCTCACGCAGTTCCTGGACCGGGTGAACGACCTGGGTGGCGGCATCAGCCGCGATTTTCTGGTGACGTCCGGCGATTGAAAACCAGCAGGGCGGCGCCATGCCAGGCCAGCCCTGCTGCGTAGGGAAGCAGCGGGGCCCAGGGAGAGCCCAGCCAGGCCCTTGCCTGGGGGCTGCTGAACCACGCTAACCAGGCGGGCAGGGTTGCACCCCACGGCGCGTGCAGGTGGGCCTGCAGTACGCCACAGGCGGTAAGCCCCAGGCCCACCAGCGTGCCCACCGCGATGCCGTAGGCGACCGGCAGCTTGCGGCGGCCCGCCATCGCCATGAAGGCCGCACTGAAGAACACCCCCAGGAACACGGTGGCCAGCCAGGCCACCGGCCACCAGCCTGCATCACCGGCTCCAGACCGGGCCACCAGCAGCGCGTTGAAACCGCCCATGGCGCCCAGCGCCAGCAGTGGTACCAGAAAGTTGCGATACCGCGCGCTCAGCTGTGCCGAATGCGCTGCCTGATTGGGCGTTTTTGCGGTACGGCTGCGCGCATCGCTGGTCATTCTTGCGCGTTGCGCCGCTGGTCCCGCAACATGAAGAGGTAGAGGCTTTCGACCTTCTCGCGCGCCCAGGGGGTCTTGCGCAGGAACTTGAGGCTGGAGCCCACGCTGGGGTCGATCTGGAAGCAGCGGATGGGAATCTGCCGCCCCAGCTCATCCCAGCCAAAGTAGTCGGCCAGGCCCAAGACCATGGCTTCGAGTGTCACGCCATGC
>NZ_QAIM01000311.1:0-5723 GCF_003061035.1 Acidovorax sp. HMWF018 | reverse complement strand
GAAAACCCCACCACCGCCAGCAGGGCCCACGCGCCCTTGCTGACCGCGCTGTTTGCGTCCACCGCCCTGGCCGCCTGCGGAGGCGGCGGTGGCGACAGCGCGCCAGGCACGGGGACACCCAGTGCACCTGCGCCATCCACCCCCTCGCTGGGCAACTACGCCCATCCCTCCGCCAGCACGGACAACGAGGCCGCCCGCTTTCTGCTGCAGGCCCAGTTCTCGGCATCGACTGCCGAAATCGCGGCGCTGCGCACCACCACCTACGCCGACTGGCTGGAGAGCCAGTTCAATGCGGGCCCCAGCCAGGGCGGCTGGGACTGGCTGAACCAGCGCGGCTACGCAGACATCAGCAACGACACGGCGTATTACGACAACTCCTACCCTGCCGATTACATGATCTGGTACCAGCTCATGAAGTCGCCGGACGGTCTGCGCAAGCGGGTGGCGCTGGCACTGTCCGAAATCTGCGTGGTCTCGCTCAGCGGCGTGGACATCACCTGGCGCTGCCATGCCATGGCTTGGTACTGGGATCAGCTGGTGAACAACGCGTTTGGCAACTACCGCTCGGTGCTGGAGAACGTGACGCTGAACGCGGCCATGGGCTACTACCTCAACACCCGTGGCAACCAGAAGGAAAACGCCGCCACGGGCCGCCAGCCCGACGAAAACTATGCCCGCGAGGTCATGCAGCTCATGTCCATCGGACTGGTCGAGTTGAACCTGGACGGAACCCCCAAGAAAGACGGCGCCGGCAAGCCCATTGACAGCTACACCATGAACGACGTGACCAATCTGGCACGCGTGTTCACGGGCTACGACTACGACCAGACGCAGAACGTACCCACCACCGTGCCAGGCACCACGCGGGTGGTCTCCAACACCACCTTTGCGCGGCTGCCCATGGCGCTCAATGCATCGCGCCACTCCACGCTGGCCGCCACTTTCCTGGGCACCACCGTGCCCGCCAACACGCCCGGCGCCGCAGCACTCAAGACCGCGCTGGACACCTTGTTCAACCACCCTAACGTGGGCCCCTTCATTGGCAAGCAGCTGATCCAGCGGCTGGTCACCAGCAACCCGTCACCCGCCTACGTGGCCCGGGTGGCAGCCGCCTTCAACAACAACGGCGCCGGCGTGCGGGGTGACCTGCGCGCAGTGGTCAAGGCCATCTTGCTGGACGACGAGGCACGCTCGCCCACCGGGCTGACCCAGCCCGGCTTTGGCAAGCTGCGCGAGCCCATGTTGCGCTTTGTGCAGTGGGGCCGCACCTTTGGCATCAACTCGGTGCAGGGCAGCTGGAAGATCGGCGACCTGAGCGACCCCGGCTCGCGCCTGGGCCAGAGCCCGCTGCGTTCGCCCTCGGTGTTCAACTTCTTCCGCCCAGGCTACGTTCCACCATCCACGGCCCTGGCGGCAGCGGGCGCCGTGGCACCCGAGTTCCAGCTGGTCAACGAGAGCAGCGTGGGGGGCTACCTCAACTACATGCAGGGCGTGATCCGCAACGGCATCTTTGTGAATGCCCCGGAGCTGCCCAACAATGCCAGCAGTTCCAACAACGGGTACGACATCAAGGCCAGCTACGCCAACGAGCTGGCCATCGTGGCGGATGCGGACGCACTGGTCGCACGCATCAACCTGCTGATGTGCGCAGGCCAGCTGTCCGCAGCCACCGTCAAGCTCATTGCGGACGCGCTGAAGGCAACGCCCGTCACCGCCGCCAGCACCGACGCCGTCAAGCTCGACCGCGTGGCGGCCGCCGTCTTCCTGGTCATGGCTTCGGCCGAATACCTCGTTCAAAAGTAAGCCCTGCCATGCACCTGCTTCAACCCGAACTCCACACCCGCCGCGCGTTTCTGCGCCGCTCCACCCAGCTGGGCCTTGCGGGCACGGCCCTGCCCTTTGCGCTCAACCTGGCTGCCATGGGCGAGGCGGCGGCCTTCAACGCCACCGACTACAAGGCGCTGGTCTGCGTGTTTCTGTACGGCGGCAACGACTATGCCAACACCGTGGTCACCTACGACGACGACAGCTACAACCGCTACAACACCATCCGAGGCGGTGGCTCAGGCCAGACGGCGGGTGGCATCGCGCTGGCCAAGGCAGCCCTCGCCCCCACGCTGCTGACACCCACCACGCCGCTGCCCGGCGGCCGCCAGTACGCGCTGCACCCGGCCATGACGGGGCTGGCTGGCCTGTTCAACAACGGCAAGGCGGCCGTGCAGCTCAACGTGGGCCCGCTGGTGGTTCCGCTGACGCGCGCGCAGTACAACAGTGCCGACCGCGCCACCTACCCCGTGCCGCCCAAGCTGTTCTCGCACAACGACCAGCAGTCGGTGTGGCAGTCATCCTCGCCCGAGGGCTCCACCGTGGGCTGGGGTGGCAACATCGGCGACCTGGCGCTGTCCTCCAACGGCAATTCGCTGTTCACCTGTATCTCGGTCACGGGCAATGCGGTGTTCCTGTCGGGCGACTCGGCGCTGCAGTACCAGGTCAGCACCAACGGGGCCGTGGCCATTAACGGTGTGAAGAACCGGGTGTACGGTTCTTCAGCGGTGCAGAGTGCGCTCGCATCGCTCATCCAGCAGCCACGCACGCAAACGCTGGAGAACGAATACAACCGCGTGACCACCCGCGCCGTGACGGCCGAAAGCCAGATCACCAACGGCCTCGCTGGCGTGACGCTGGCTACCACCTTCCCCAACAACAACTCCCTGGCCAACCAGCTCAAGATGGTGGCGCGCCTCATTGGCGCGCGCACCAGCCTGGGCAGCAAACGCCAGGTGTTCCTGGTGTCGCTGGGGGGGTTTGACCTGCACGACAACCTGATCGCGCAACAGCCGGTGCTGATGCAGCGCGTGAGCGAGGCCATGACCGCGTTCTACAACGCCACGGTGGAGTTGGGAGTGGCCGACAAGGTCACGGCGTTCACCGCGTCCGACTTTGGCCGCACGCTCAGCTCCAACGGCGATGGCTCGGACCACGGCTGGGGCAGCCATCACCTAGTGGTCGGCGGCGCCGTCAAAGGCAAGGCCTTCTATGGCAGCGCGCCGCCGGTCAGCATCACCAACACGGCTGCCCCCGAAGACCAGTGGCACGTGGGCCAGGGCCGCCTCCTGCCGTCCACCTCGGTGGACCAGTACGCCGCCACCCTGGCCAAGTGGTTTGGCGTGGCCGACAACGAAATGGCGGGAGTGCTGCCCAACATCACGCACTTTGGCGCAGCGGCGGGGCGGCCGGACTACCCGGTGGATCTGGGGTTCCTGTAACTCGATGGAGCCCCCGTGACCCAGGGGCCTGCAGGTCGCGACCACGGCAAGGGCCTGGGCCACCACCCGGCTCCCCAATAATGGCAGCATGACGACTCCCTCTGCTTCCTCGCTTCGCCCCCGCGTGGTCATCATCGGTTGCGGGTTCGGCGGCCTTGAAGCCGCCCGGGCTCTCAAAAGCGCGGCGGTGGATGTGACCCTGGTGGACAAGACCAACCACCACCTCTTCCAGCCCCTGCTCTACCAGGTGGCCACGGCCGGGCTGTCGGCCCCGGCCATTGCGGCGCCCATCCGGCATCTGTTCCGGCAGCAGCGCAACGTGACCACCTTGCTGGGCGAGGTCATCCGCATCGACGTGGGCCAGCAGTCCGTGCATCTGGCAGACGGCGCCACGCTGCCGTATGACCACCTCATCGTGGCCGCCGGCGCCACGCACAGCTACTTTGGCCGCGATGAGTGGGCGGCCTATGCGCCCGGGCTCAAGACGCTGGACGACGCGTTCGAGATCCGCCGCCGCGTCCTGCTGGCGTTCGAGGCGGCCGAGAAGGAGCCCGACCCCGTACGCCGCGCAGACTGGCTCAATTTTGTGGTCGTGGGCGCAGGCCCCACGGGCGTGGAGATGGCCGGCACGCTGGCAGAGATTGCGCGCCACACGCTGCCTGGCGAGTTCCGCCACATCGACCCCGCGAGCGCGAAGATCATCCTGCTCGAAGGCGGTGCACGCGTGCTGCAGGCCATGCCCGAGGCCCTGAGTCAGCGCGCCAAGGAACAACTGGAAAAGCTGGGCGTGGACGTGCGCCTGGGCGCCCGCGTCACCGCCATCGACAGCGATGGCTTGAAGGTCGAATCACCTGCAAGCGCCAGTACATCAAGCGCAAACAGCTATCAAATAAATAGCAAATGCATTGTATGGGCCGCTGGCGTGGCTGCGTCACCCCTGGGCCGCCACCTGGCGGATGCCACCGGTGCCAGCACCGACCGCGCGGGCCGCGTGGTGGTGGAGCCCGACCTGACGTTGTCCGGCCACCCCGAGATCAGCGTGATCGGTGACCTGGCGGCAGCCAAGAGCTACGTGGCCGGCCATGAGCCCACGCCCGTGCCCGGCGTGTCGCCGGGCGCCAAGCAGATGGGCCGCGCCACGGCGGCCAACGTCCTGCGCCGCCTGGCGGGCCAGCCCACCCAGCCGTTTCGCTACCGCGACTACGGCAACCTGGCCACCATCGGCCGCAACTCCGCCGTGGTGGATCTCACATCGCCCGCCGGGCCAGTGCGGTTCTCAGGCTACTTTGCGTGGCTGTTCTGGCTGTTTGCGCACGTGTACTTCCTGATCGGCTTTCGCAACCGGCTGGTGGTGCTGCTGGACTGGGCCTGGGCGTACTGGAGCTTTGCGCGCTACGCGCGGGTGGTGACGGGCATTGAACGCCATGAGACCGCGCCCCCGTCCCCGACACCGCCGGGCACCTGACGGCCACGCGCGCTGCGTGGCGCAGCGGCCAAAGCCAGTGCCTTGCCTGCAGGCTCTCGCCACAAAGACCTGTTGCGTTACTGCCCCACCTGCTCCACCCACGCTGCCAGCTCACTGGCCAGCTGGCCCGACGCCGCTGCCAGAGCGGCCACGCCGCCTGCCGCATCGGCCGACTTGGCGGGCTGCTGCACGATGAACACGCGCTGGCCGCGCAGCGATTCGCCCGCCGGGGTCAGCTCGACCACCGTGGCGCGCAGGCGCACCACCCCGGCGCTGTCGCTGGGGCTGGTGAACAGGTGGCTGAACTCCTCCAGCTCGGTGCGCAGCACCAGGGGCAACTTGTTGCCCTGGGCGGGCTCGCGGGCCTGGGCGGCGCCGTCGTCGGCCTTGAGCACGGCGCGGCGCTGGCCCAGTTGCTCGCGCAGGCGCTGTTGCAGCAGCTGTGCAGGCGGCTGGCTCCAGCGGGCCTGGCTGTAGGGGCGCAGCTGCTGGGCGTCTGCATAGGCCAGGCGGTACAGCACAGCGTTCCCCCCCTCGGGCAGGCCGGGGGCATCCATCTCGGCCATCGCCAGCGGAGACAGGGGCGCACGGCGGTCGGTGGGCACGGTGGCCAGCGGGCCGGGGCCAAAGTCATACAGCACGGGGCGGGCCGGAGGCGCTGGCAGGGCCGAGCAGCCCGTGAGCAGCAACACCGCCGCCAAGCCACAGCCCCACAGCGCTGTAGCGCTAGATGAATATGCTTTGGCTGCTATATTTTTAATAGTATTCATGTTCACTCCTCACAGAGGGCCTGCGCCACCAATGCAGCGCGGGAGGGGGTCCAGCTCACGGGGCGCTGCCAAACCCTGGCTCACCCGGCCCGGGCGGGATGCGCCCCGAGCCATAGATGAACAACTGCGGGTTGTCGCTGATGCCCCCCGCCGCGCGGCCCATCTGGCGGGCGGCGCGGGCCGTGTCGTCGGCGGCGCGGTTCACTCGGGGCAGGGTCGCGG
>NZ_QAIM01000031.1:21874-25287 GCF_003061035.1 Acidovorax sp. HMWF018 | reverse complement strand
TCGGTGGAGCGGCCGCTGTCCATCGATTCCGCCGGGCAGATGGTGGCGTCCATCCTGTCCAAAAAAGTGGCGGCCGGTGCCACGCACTTGGTGCTCGACATTCCCATCGGCCCCACGGCCAAGGTGCGGTCCATGCCTGAGGCGCAGCGTCTGCGGCGGCTGTTTGAATATGTGGCGCGGCGCATGGGTCTGTCGCTGGACGTGGTCATCACCGATGGCCGCCAGCCCGTGGGCAACGGCGTGGGCCCGGTGCTGGAGGCGCGCGATGTGATGCGCGTGCTGCAGAACGACCCGCGCGCGCCTGACGACCTGCGGCAGAAGGCGCTGCGCCTGGCCGGACGCCTGATCGAGTGCGACCCTGATGTGCGCGGCGGCGACGGCTACGCGATTGCGCGCGACATCCTTGACTCCGGCCGGGCGCTGGCGCGCATGAACGCCATCATTGCCGCCCAGGGCAGCACGGGGTTTGACCACAACCACCCGGCACTGGGTGTGCTGACGCTGGACGTGGTGGCGCCCGCCAGCGGCGTGGTGGCGGGCGTCGACAACTATCAGATCGCCCGCGTGGCCCGGCTGGCCGGGGCGCCCAAGGTGCCGGGCGCCGGGGTGGACCTGATGCACAAGCTGGGCGACACCGTGGCCGCCGGCGACCTGCTGTACCGCGTGCACGCCAGCTACCCCGCCGACCTGGAGTTTGCGCGCCATGCGTGCGAACGCGACAGCGGCTACCGCCTGGGCACGGCCGATGAGGTGCCACGCGTGTTCGTGGAGTTCTGACCATGACACCGCCCGAAGCCCCCTGTGTGCTGTATTTCGACGACGAAGCCGCGCCTGCGCTGCGCCTGGCGCAGGCCGCCGGTTTGCCTGCCCATGCCATCGAACGCCACCGTTTTCCCGATGGCGAACTCAAGCTGCGCCTGCCGGTGGACGAGACCACTGGCCGCCTGCCACGGCACGCCGTGCTGCTGCGCAGCCTGCACCAGCCCAATGAAAAGCTGGTGGAGCTGCTGCTGGCCGCACGCACGGCCCGCAGCCTGGGTGCATACCACCTCACGCTGGTGGCGCCGTACCTGGCCTACATGCGGCAAGACATCGCCTTCCACCCCGGTGAGGCCGTGAGCCAGCAGGTGGTGGGTGGGTTTCTGGCGGGCCTGTTCGATGCGGTGGTCACCGTGGACCCGCATCTGCACCGCATTGACCGGCTCGAGCAGGCCATCCCCGTGCCGCAGGCGGTGGTGCTCAGCGGTGCCGAGCCGCTGGCCGACCTGATTGCCCAGCGCCGCCCGAATGCTTTGCTGGTGGGGCCCGACGGCGAATCCGCCCAGTGGATTGCCCAGGCCGCCGCGCGCCACGGCTTTGACCACGCGGTGTGCACCAAGGTGCGCCATGGCGACCGCCATGTGGCCATCGAACTGCCCGCGCTCAACGTCCAGGGGAGGGCGGTGGTGCTGCTGGACGACATGGCCAGCACCGGCCGCACGCTGGCGCTGGCCGCGCGGCTGCTGCTGCAGGCGGGTGCCGCCTCGGTGGATGTGGCGGTGACGCATGCGCTGTTTGCGGGCGATGCGCTGCAGGTGCTGCATGAAGCCGGGGTGGGGGAGGTGTGGAGCACGGACTGCATCCCGCACCCGAGCAACGCCGTGGCCATGGCCGGGCCGCTGGCAACGGCGCTGCAGTCCGTCCTTCGCACCTGAAAACCCCGGGCTCGGGCTGCGACAATGCGCCATTGCCTTCCACGCTGCGCCCGCACAGCGATTCAACGAACACAGAAACGGTCCCACCATGCTGCTTGACGCCACCGAATCCCAACTCGTCCTGGTCGATTACCAGGAGCGCCTGATGCCCGCCATCCACGAAGGCCCCGCCGTGCTGGCCAACGCCCGCCGCCTGGCCGAGATCGCCCGCATGCTGGATGTGCCCGTGTGGGGCACCGAGCAGAACCCCTCGCGCCTGGGCGCCAACGACGCCGCGCTGCGCGCCCTGTGCCAGAAGACCCTGGCCAAGATGCACTTCAGCGCCGCCGAGGAAGGCCTGGGCGAATGGCTGCGCCCTCCCGCCAAGCCCCAGGGCGGCAATGCGCGCAGCCTGCCCAAGCACCTGCAAAAGCCCGCACCGCTGGCGGCAGAGCGCGGCACCATCGTCATTGCCGGGTGCGAAGCCCATGTCTGCCTGCTGCAGACCGCGCTGGACCTGATCGACGACGAGTTTGAAGTGTGGGTGGTGACCGACGCCTGCGGCTCGCGCACCGAACGCAACCGCGACGCCGCCTTCGACCGCCTGGCCGGCGCAGGCGCTGAGCTGGTGACCACCGAGATGGTGGCGTTTGAATGGCTGGGCAGCTGCGAGCACCCGGCGTTCAAGGACGTGCTCGGGCTGATCAAATAGCGCTTTTCAAGCCAAATTGGCTGCTAGCGCATGATTTTCATGCGCTGGAAGCTATCAAAATAATAGTGACTGATGCAGGTTCCGGTCAGGCGAAGTAGGGCGTTGCCAGCTTGACTGCCAGGCCCACCAGGGCACAGCCGCCCAGCAGCGGCATGACGCCCAGCTTGAAGCGGAACAGTGCCACCAGCGCACCCACGGCGATCACCGCCGACACGGCATCGAAGTGGCCGCCAAATCCTTGTGGCCACAGCAGGTGGTAGGCAAAAAACAGCGCCAGGTTCAGGATCACGCCCACCACGGCGGCGGTGATGGCCGACAGCGGCGCCGTAAAGCCCAGCTTGCCGTGCGTGGCCTCCACCAGCGGGCCGCCTGCCAGGATGAAGATGAATGAGGGCAAAAAGGTCACAAACGTCACCACGGCGGCTGCCGCTGCGGCGCCGGCAAACAGCGCGTCTGCCCCCCACACTTGTTGCAGCCAGCCGCCCACAAAACCCACAAACGCCACCACCATGATCAACGGGCCAGGGGTGGTCTCGCCCAGGGCCAGGCCGTCAATCATCTGCGGGCCGCTGAGCCACTGGTAGTGCTCCACCGCGCCCTGGTACACATAGGGCAGCACGGCATAGGCGCCCCCAAAGGTGAGCATGGCAGCCTTGGTGAAGAACCATCCCATCTGCGTGAGCGTGCCTTGCCAACCCTGGGTGGCCACCAGCAGGCCCATGGCGGCGAGCCATAGCGCCAGCCCCGCCGCCAGCACCTTGACCAGGTGGACGCGAGAAAAGCGCGCATGGGCAGGCGTTGGCGTGTCGTCATCGATCAGCGCGGGGCCAAAGCCCTTGTGGGCATTGGCATGGCCGCCCCCCAATGCAAACACAGTGGGCCAGCGCTGCGCGCCCAAGTAGCCGATGAGCCCGGCCGCCAGCACGATGGCGGGGAAGGGCGTGTCGAACGCGAAGATCGCCACAAACGATGCGGCAGCGATGCCCCACATCCAGCCGTTCTTGAGCGCGCGGGTGCCGATGCGGTGC
>NZ_QAIM01000031.1:19932-21864 GCF_003061035.1 Acidovorax sp. HMWF018 | reverse complement strand
CTGCGGGCTTGATGCCGTAGAAGATGCCTGCCACCACGGGCACATCGCCAAAACGCAGATACACCCACGACAGCCCGATTAGGATGAACAGCGAGGGCAGCACAAACAGCGCCCCCGCCACGATGCCGCCCCAGGTGCGGTGCATGAGCCAGCCGATGTAAGTGGCCAGCTGCTGCGCCTCGGGGCCAGGCAGCAGCATGCAGTAGTTGAGGGCGTGCAAGAAGCGGTTTTCGCTGATCCAGCGGCGGCGTTCCACCAGCTCGGCGTGCATGATGGCGATCTGGCCTGCAGGCCCGCCGAAGCTGATGAACCCGAGCTTCAGCCAGAACAGAAAGGCGTCGCGGAACGGGACGGACGTGGGGGCAGCGGACGGTGCTGGGTGCATGGTCCGGGAGTGTGACAGGCCGGTATGACGTTTGCCGACATATCAATATGCCTGCTGTATCTGGAGCCATGGATGACGAGGCAGAGGGTTGGCTGCGTCAGTTTGCCGCAAGCCCGTCATGAATAATTATGAATTCAAAACCTGCTGTCCTGGCAGGGCGAGAGAGATGCCGAGGAGACACCCACAATGACCGCACACAGCACCTACGCCGACTTCTACCGCCAGTCCATCGACCACCGAGACACCTTCTGGAGCGAGCAGGCGAAGTTGATCGACTGGAAGACGCCCCCGCAGCAGGTGTGCGATTACAGCAACCCGCCGTTTGCGAAATGGTTTGTGGGCGGCACCACCAATCTGTGCCACAACGCGGTGGACCGCCATCTGGCCACGCGCGCCAGCCAGGCGGCGCTGGTGGCGATATCGACAGAAACCGACACCGAACGCAGCTACAGCTTTGCCGAATTGCATGCAGAGGTGCAGCGCATGGCGGCGGTGCTGCAAGGCCTGGGCGTGAAGAAGGGCGACCGCGTGCTCATCTACATGCCCATGATTGCCGAGGCCGCGTTTGCCATGCTGGCCTGCGTGCGCATTGGCGCGCTGCATTCGGTGGTATTTGGCGGTTTTGCCTCGGGCTCGCTGGCCTCGCGCATCGAAGATGCCGAGCCGGTGGCCGTGGTCAGCGCTGATGCCGGGTCGCGAGGTGGCAAGGTGGTGCCGTACAAGCCGCTGCTGGACGAGGCCATTGCGTTGTCCAAACACAAGCCCAGCGCCGTGCTGATGGTGAACCGGGGCCTTGCCCCCATGCACCTGCAGGCAGGTCGCGACCACGAATGGGCGCCGCTGCGAGAGCAGCACCTGAACACCGTGGTGCCCTGCGAATGGGTGGAATCCACGCACCCCAGCTACACGCTGTACACCAGCGGCACCACCGGCAAGCCCAAGGGGGTGCAGCGCGATACCGGCGGCTACACGGTGGCGCTGGCGGCAAGCATGAAGCACATCTTTGACGCCAAGGCGGGCGATGTGTACTTTGCGACCAGCGACATCGGCTGGGTGGTGGGCCACAGCTACATCGTTTACGGCCCGCTGATCGCGGGCATGACCACCATCATGTACGAAGGCCTGCCCACGCGGCCCGATGCGGGCGTGTGGTGGAGCATCGTCGAGAAGTACCAGGTCACGCACATGTTCTCGGCCCCCACGGCGGTGCGGGTGCTGAAGAAGCAGGACCCAGCCTATCTGGCCAAGTACAACGTGAAAAGCCTCAAGGCCCTGTGGCTGGCGGGCGAGCCTCTGGACGAGCCCACGGCCCAGTGGATCAGCGACGCGCTGGCCGTGCCCATCATCGACAACTACTGGCAGACCGAAACCGGCTGGCCCATCCTGACCCTTGCCAACGGCGTGCAGCAGCAGACCACACGCTTCGGCAGCCCCGGCAAAGCCATGTATGGCTATGGCGTGAAGCTGATCGACGAGGCCACGGGCGAAGAACTGACCGGTGCCAACCAGAAGGGTGTGGTCGCCATCGAAGGCCCGCTGCCCCCCGG
>NZ_QAIM01000031.1:12304-19922 GCF_003061035.1 Acidovorax sp. HMWF018 | reverse complement strand
GTGTGGCGCGATGACGCCCGCTTTGTGAACACCTATTGGAAGAGCATCCCCGGCCGCCTCATCTACAGCACGTTTGACTGGGGCATCCGCGATGCCGACGGCTACCACTTCATCCTGGGCCGCACGGACGATGTGATCAACGTGGCCGGCCACCGCCTGGGCACGCGCGAGATCGAGGAGAGCATTGCCTCCCACCCCAACATTGCCGAAGTGGCCGTGGTGGGCGTGGCCGACAGCCTGAAAGGCCAGGTGGCGATGGCGTTTGCCGTGGCGCGCGATGCGTCAGGGCTTACCGATGACGCTGCACGCCTGAAGCTCGAAGGCGAGGTGATGAAGCAGGTGGACCACCAGCTGGGCGCCGTGGCGCGGCCGTCGCGCGTGTACTTTGTGACCGTGCTGCCCAAGACCCGCAGCGGCAAGCTGCTGCGCCGCGCGCTGCAGGCCGTGGCCGAGCGGCGCGACCCGGGCGACCTGACGACGATGGAAGACCCGGCCGCGCTGCAGCAGGTGAAGGACCTGGTGGGCTGAGTTCAGGCCAGCCCGGGCCGGCGGGTCACTGCAGTGGCCTGGCAACAAATGCCTGTTTACCCTGCCGGTCAAACCCCGCCTGCTCGTAAAAGCGCAGGGTGTTTTCGTCCTTGCGGCCCGTCATCAGCATGACCTTGTAGCAGTGCTCCCGCCAGGCATGGGCCAGGGCGTGCTGCAGCAGCGCATGCCCCCAGCCCTGGTCGCGATGGGACGAGTGCGTCACGACGTTCTCGATGACGCCGTAGGGACGGCATGCACGCGTGAGATTGGGGATGACGGTCAGCGTGCAGGACGAGACCAGCGCACCCTCATCCCACCCACCAAAGTACCGAATGCGTGGGTTGGCGAGCGCCTCGGCCCACACGGTCCGCACCTCGGGTAGTGGGGGCAGCGGGTCGTCTTGCGCGTGCAGGTGGGTGTACAGACTGAGCAGGGGGGCCAGGTCTTCGGCGCTGAGTTCACGGATGTTCAAGGCCAGCCTCCAGGGGGCGAAGAATATGCTTGGTTGCTACCAAACTCATAGCTGCTGACGCATACGATACTAGCGCCTGGCAAGGTTTTAATGCTACAAAACCGGCCGGTTCCGCTGCCACCCCGCAGGCGGCTGCCAGGTGGGCGTCCAGCCGATGAAATCCTCCAGCGGCATGGGCCGGGCAATGCAGTAGCCCTGCGCCTGCAGGCAGCCCAGCTGCAGCAGCATCTGCCCCTGTTCGACGGTTTCCACCCCTTCGGCGATCACCCGATAGCCGAACGAGCGTGCCAGGCCGATCACGCCCTGCACGATGGCCAGGTCCCCCGGGTCGCCCATCATGCCGTGCACAAAGCTCTGATCGATCTTGAGCGTGTCCATGGGCAGGCGGCGCAGGTAGGTCAGCGACGAATAGCCGGTGCCAAAGTCGTCCAGCGCCACCGTCACGCCCATGGCGCGCAGGGCGTTCAGGGTGTCGGCGACGGCGCTCAGGTCGTACAGGGCGGCGCTTTCGGTGATCTCGACCTCGACCAGGTGCGCGGGCACCCGGGGGTGGCGCGCCAGACAGCCGGCCACCCAATCGGCAAAGTCCGGTTGCTGCAGGTGCTGTGCAGCAATGTTGATGCTCAGCGGCATGGGCATGCCCCGGTCCTGCAGCTGCTCCAGCACCGTGAGCGCGGCCTCTGCCACCCATTCGCCAAAGCCGATCTCCAGATCGGTGCCCTCCAGCAGCGGCAAGAACTCGCCGGGGGACACCAGGCCGCGCTCGGGGTGCTGCCAGCGTGAGAGCACTTCGGCGCCCACCACCGTGCCACTGCGCATGTCCACCTTGGGCTGCAAGTACAGCATGAACTGGGCTTGCGCCAGTGCCTCGCGCAGGTAGTGCCCCTGCGCGCGCAGCAGTTGCAGGGCGCGCTCCTGGGCGGCGTCAAACTGGTGGAAGCGGTTGCGCCCCGCCTGCTTGGCGGCATACATGGCCTGGTCGGCATGGCGCAGCAGGGTGTCGGCGTCGGCGTCGTCCTGCGGGAAGATGGTGTAGCCGATGCTGGCCGTGACGACCACGCGCTCGGTGTCCAGCGTGTAGGGGGCCGAAACGCTTTCCATCACGCGTTCCAGCATGCGTTCGCAGTCGCTCACCGAGCCTAGGCCAGGCATGAGGATCACGAACTCGTCGCCTCCCAGCCGGGCCACCGTGTCCAGCGGCTGCAGTGCGCGCGTGAGCCGCCCGGCCACCACCACCAGCAGGCGGTCGCCCGCCCCGTGGCCCAGGCGGTCGTTGACGGGCTTGAAGCCGTCCAGGTCGAGGTAGGCCACACCCAGCTGCTTGCCGGTGTCACGGGCCTGGGCCATGCATTCCTGCAGCTTGCGCGCCAGCAACACTCGGTTGGGCAGGCCGGTGAGGGCGTCGTACAGCGCCAGGCGCTGCAGCATCACCTCCTGCTCGCGCTGGGGGGTCACGTCGATGGCCACACCGAGCATGCGGGCCGGGCGGCCTTGCTCGTCAAAGCCCACGATCTTGCCCAGGTTGCGCACCCAGCGCACCGGCTCGTTGGGCTGGTTCAGCCGCCAGGTGGCGTCAAACGGTGTGCCCAGGTGGGCGGTGTGGCGCGACAGCTCCGTGGTGATGCGGTCGATGTCGTCCGGCGCAATGGCCGTGGTCCATTGCACGGCCGCTGAGGTGTCGCCGGTCACCGGCAGCCCGCGCATGGCACGCCAGCGGCGGTCGCCCGTGACCAGGCCGGTCTGCAGGTCCCAGTCCCACAGTCCCAGCGATGCGGCGGAGATGGTGAGCGACAGCAGGGCCTCGCGTTCACGAACCTGCACCTCGTTGCGCTTGCGGTCAGTGATGTCGTGCACCGAGAACAACCAGCAGGGCTCGCCATCGAACTCGGTGGCGCGCATGGACTGCAGCACGGTGCGCCGGGGACCATTGCGCACGTTCAGCGTCACTTCGTAGTCGCTGAGGTGGCCGGTCTGGCTGACCTGCTCCATCAGGCGCTGGCGGTCTTCAGCGGTGAAGATGCCCAGCTCGACGGCGGTGCGGCCAATGGCCTCTTCGCGGGGAATGCCCAGCATGTCGACCCAGGCGGGGTTGAGGTCCACATAGCGGCCATCGCTGCGGTGCGACAGGCCCATGGGGTAGGGCATGAGATGGAAGATGCGCGAGAAGCGCTCCTCGGACTGGCGAAGGCGCTGCTCGGCACGCTTGGCTTCGTCGATGTCCTGCATCACGCCGCGCACCCTGACCACGCGGCCGTTCTCGATCACGGGCTCGCCCCGGGCGCGCACCCAAAAAAGATGGCCGTCGGCGTGATAGACCTCCATCTCCATGCTCCACTCAGCGCGTGAACGGATGCTCTGGCGGAACTTTTCGCGCAGCGGCTCGCGGTACTGCGGGGCCACATGGCGGTCGATGTAGTCGCTGGGGGGCGGCTGGTTGGGTGACAGGCCGTGGATGTCAAAACACACGTCCGACCAGTACACCAGGCCGCGGCCACGCTCGTCCTCCCATGCGCCCAGTCGGGCCAGTCGGCCGGCTTGCTGCAGCTGGTTGTAGAGCGCCCGAAGTTCGTCGCTGGTGCGTTGGGCTTCGGTCATGTCGTGGAAAACGAAAACAAAGCAGTTTTCGCCATTCACAAGCACAGAGCGTGCCGACATCAGGCCCGGAACCTGCACCCCCTTGCTTTGCGCAACCAGGGGCAACCGGTCCACCTTGCCTTCTCGCTGGTAGGTGTCCAGCAGCCGCTTGCGCTCGTGCTCGTTGGCCCAGATGTGCAGCTCCGACGAGGTGCGGCCCAGGACCTCCTCGCGTGTGAAGCCCAGCAGCTCGCAGAACGCCGGGTTCACATCGATGTAGCGCCCGTCGGCTATGCGGGTGATGCCTGCCGGGTCGGGCAGCGTCTGGTAGAAGGTGGTGTATTTGGCCTCGGCAGAATGAAGGGCCTCCTCGGTCTCGCGGTGGGCGGTGATGTCCACGTCCATGCCGATCAGGCTGGCCGGGCGCCCCTGCGCATCGCGCCGGGCGACGGTGCCACGGGACATCAGCCAGCGCCACCGCCCCTGGGTGTCCATCACGCGGAACTCGGCCTCGTAGCTTTCCTCCAGCCCGTCCATGGCACGGGCCAGCTTGGCGGCATTGCGTTCAGCGTCCAGCGGGTGGCGCCGGGCGTACCAGCGCTGCCAGAGGTCGGGCGACTGCAAGTCGGCACTGGTAATGCCATAGGCCTCGTAAAACCGGCCATCACAGAAAAACCGGCGTTCGACCACATTCCATTCCCAGCGGCCGCCGCCCAGGGCATCCAGCGCCAGACGCAGCTGGTGCTCCTGCTGGCCCAGCGTCTGCTGGATCTCGTTGCGCGCCAGCTCGGCGCGGGCCCGGCTGGCAATCACCAGCCAGCCAATCCCGAGCATCAGCACGCCGGCGCCGTGGTGCCAGTGCATGTTGCTGGTGCCTTCAGGGGCCGTGCTGGTGGCCGTCGTGACCAGCGAAACCACGAGCGGCAGTGTGAGGGTCAGTCCGGCCAGTGGCGCCCAGTCGGGCCAGGCCCAGCGCTGGCCCAGGCTGCGCCACGCCCAGCCGGTAGCCAGCGCGCCGCCCAGAACGGTGGTGGCGGGCCAGACGGCCGAGGTGTCTGTCCAGAGCGCGGCCTGCAAGGCCAGCACGGCGGTGATGGCCGCCGCCGGCACGCCAAAAAACAGCGCCACGAACGCCGTGGCGGTGGGGTAGGCCACGATATGGAGCTCCGGCGCATTCCAGCGCAGCGCCTCGAAAGCTGCGATGGAGACCAGCCCGCCCGCCACGCCGAGCAGGATCAGGGTGCGCCGGGACGGGTGCAGAGACTCCTGCGGCGACAGCCAGACCGGCACCAGCAGCAGCAGCATGAGGGCAGTGCCCGCCAGCAGCGTGTTGTTACCCATGGTGTTTTCCTTGGGTGGTCTGGTCGCTGAAGCGGGCGGCTGCGGGTCTGGAACGTGGCGGACAAGCCAAAAGAAGGAGCGGGTGCATGTCGCGGCCTGTGCCGCATGTGGCCTTGCTCAGAAGGCATGCACCCGATAAAAAAACCATCCGCCAAGTTTAGGCCTGTTCTGAGGTGGGCCGGGCGGGCCGCAGCGTCCTGATAAGTCCGGTTGACAACAAGGTGCCGCACACGATCACCAGCGCGCAGCCCACCATCCACGGCGTGATGGTCTCGCCCAGGAACAGCGTGCCATAAAGCACGGCGAACACCGGGGTGATGAAGGTCACGGCCAGCGCGCGGCTGGGGCCCGCGTGCTCGATCAGGCGAAAGTACAGGATGTAGGCAATGCCGGTGCACAGCACGGCAATGGCCAGGATGGCCGCCCAGGCGCGTACACCGGGCATCTGCGCCGGCCACAGCCACAGCGTGGGCAAGGCCAGGCCCAGCGCGGCGCCCAGCTGGCTGCCGGCTGCCGTGGCCAGCGGCGGCAGGCCCGTCAGGTGGCGCCGTGCAAAACTGGCCGACACGCCATAGAACGCCGACGCCAGCAGGCAGGCCGCAATCGCCCAGTGGGCGTGGTCGGTCTTGAACCCGGTGCCGGCAGGTGCGCGCCAGGCCAGCAGGGCCACGCCCACAAAACCCAGGGCCAGCCCCACCCAGCGCAGGCGGTTGATGCGGTCGCCCAGCCACACCCAGGCGATCAGCGCACCAAACAGCGGCACCGTGGCGTTGAGGATCGAGGTCAGGCCCGTGGCGATGTGCAGCACCGCCCAGGAAAACAGCGAGAACGGAATCGCCGAATTGATGACCCCCGCAAACAGGATGGGCCGCCAGTGCTGGCGCAGCGCAGGCCAGTGGCCCTGGCGCAGCATGATGGGCCACAGGAACACCGTGGCCAGCGCCACCCGCAGGCCGGCGGTGGGCAGGGGACCAAAGTCAGACGCGCCCAGGCGCATGAACAGGAACGACGCGCCCCAGAGCGCGGCCAGCAGGATGAATTCGCCGATCCAGGTGGAGACGGGCCGGGTGGCGGGGCTGTTCATGCGGTGGCTTTCATGGGATCGGCTGCGGCGGCCAAAAGGGGTGCATTCTCCAGCGTCAGCAAAGCCCTCTTGCGATCGAGGCCGCCTGCATAGCCCGTCAGGCTGCCATCGGCACCCAGCACACGGTGGCAGGGCACCACCACGCTCAATGGGTTGCGGCCCACGGCGGCACCCACGGCCCGCACGGCGCTGGGGTTGCCCAGCTGACGGCCCAGCGCGCCGTAGCTGATGGTCTGGCCCCGGCCAATCTGCAGCAGCGCGCGCCACACCGATTGCTGAAATGCCGTGCCCCCCGACAGGTCCAGCGGCAGGTCGAAATGTTGGCGCTGCCCGCCCAGGTATTGCTGCAGCTGGTGGGCGGCTTCTCGCAGCACAGGGTGGTCGCCAGGGGCCAACGCCCAGGCCTCGGAACCGTGCAAGTGGGCGGTGGGCTCGTGGCGCTGGCCTTCAAACCAGACGCCCGACAAGCCGTTGGGGGAAGCGGCCAGCCGCACGGGCCCCAGCGGGGTGTCGGCCCGTGCCTGCACGGTGAGGGGGTGAAACTGCATGAGAAGAGGTCGTTAGAGGGTATTGAGGGAGGTTTTGATCCGAAATCGGCACCATGCGCTAGTGCCTATTGCCTGAGGTGCTATGGTTTTGATAGTTTCTGGGCGTCGGCAGGTGCAGGCGTGCCGGCACCGCTGTTGCCAGCAGCCCAGGCGCGCAGCACCGCGTAGCTGCGCCAGGGGCGCCAGGCCTGCGAGGCCTCTTGCGCGGCGCGTGCGGGGTTCTTGTGCTGCTGCACCCCCAGCGCCTTGTGCAGCGCCACGTCCCCCGCCGGAAAGGCGTCGGGCCAGCGCAGCACCCGCATGGCGATGTACTGCGCCGTCCAGTCACCAATGCCGGGCAGGGCGCACAGGGCGGCAGTGGTGCTGGGCACGTCGGCTCCCGCGTGCAGGGGCAGGGTGCCGCTGTCCACCGCGCGGGCCAGCGCCACGATGGCCGCTTGACGCTGGCGCACGATGCCCAGCTGGCCCAGCGTGTCGCCATCGGCGCGGGCCAGGGTGGCTGCGGTGGGAAACAGCCGGTGCAGCCCGGACCAGGGCGTGGCGATGGGTTCACCCAGCCGCTCCACCAGCCGCTGGCCCAGCGTGCGCGCGGCCGCCACGGTGATCTGCTGGCCCAGCACGGCGCGCACGGCCAGCTCAAAGCCGTCAAACGCTCCGGGCACACGCAGGCCATCACCGTCCGGAAAGTGCGGGTGCAGCACGGCGTTGATGGCCGCGGGGTCGGCGTCCAGGTCGAGCATGGCACGCACGCGGCGGATGACGAGCGGCAGCACGGGGTACAGGCTGTCGCTGGTCTGCAGCAGCACCTGGTGGCGCGCCAGGTCAAAACGGGCACTCAGCCAGCCGGTGGTCTCCTGCGGCAGGCCGGTGCAGGTCCTGGCCAGCCGCACGGTGCGGCGCAGGCCGGGGCCGTCCGCACCATGCACCACGCACTCCACGCCATGGAACTGCCGCTTTTCAAAAAAGGCCAGCAACGCCACCACGTCCAGTGGTGGCCGCCACGCCAGGCGCACGGCGCTGGTGCGCCCCGCGCCCGATGCGGCGCTGCCACCGCCGTTGCGCCGCAGCTGG
>NZ_QAIM01000031.1:7271-12266 GCF_003061035.1 Acidovorax sp. HMWF018 | reverse complement strand
CGTCCTGCACCGACCACACCATCGCCTGGGGGGCCAGCTCCGGCCGGCAGCGCAGGCAGGGGCGAAATCCGGCGCTTTCGGCCTGCGCCGCCAGCGCAAAAAACCGGCAGTTCTCGCGCCGGGGTGTGCGCACGGCGCAGACGGGGCGGCAGTAGATGCCGGTGGAGGTCACTCCGGTGAAAAAATGCCCGTCAAACCGCGCGTCGCGCGCCTGCAGCGCCAGGTAGCGGCCTTCGTCGGATGCCACATCCGTGGCGGTGTACGAGGGGGGGGCGGTCGGGGTCATGGGCCAGATCATAGGAGCCTGGCTTCGCACCACTGGCCGTTTTCGGACCTGTGCCTTTGGCAAGGGCAGGGTGCACGCCTGAGGCATCGACTGACAATCACCCCCAGGGCCGCCGCCTACAATGCAGCGGACTTTTCAACCCCATCACGAAAGGCCCCCCTGCGTGCAACCGACCCCCGCCATCTTCAAAGCCTATGACATCCGCGGCATCGTGCCGTCCACCCTGAACGAAGACGTGGCCCTGGGCCTGGGCCGGGCCTTTGGCACCGCAGCACGCGCGGAAGGGCAGACCACCGTGGCGGTGGGGCGCGATGGGCGCCTGTCCGGCCCCGCCATGTCGGCGGCGCTGATCCGGGGGCTGGTGGAGGCGGGCATCGAGGTGATCGACGTGGGCCTGGTCACCACGCCGCTGCTCTACTTTGCGGCCAGCACGCTGTGCACCAGTGGTATCCAGGTCACCGGCAGCCACAATCCCAAGGACTACAACGGCTTCAAGATGGTGCTGAACGGCCGCGCCATCTATGGTGACGAGATCCAAGGCCTGCGCCGCACCATGGAGCAGGAAAGCTGGCAGCTGCTGGCCGGCGGCTCGGTCCGCCATGTGGATGTGCTGCCCGCGTACCGCGAACGCATCGTGGGTGACGTGAAGCTGGCCCGGCCGCTCAAGATCGTGGTGGACTGCGGTAACGGCATTGCCGGCGCGTCGGCCCCCGCCATCTTCCGTGCGCTGGGCTGCGAGGTGATCGAGCTGTTCTCGGAGGTGGACGGCAACTTCCCCAACCACCACCCCGACCCGAGTAAACCTGAAAACCTGCGTGACCTGATCGACGCCCTGAAAGCCAGCGATGCCGAACTGGGCCTGGCCTTTGACGGAGACGGCGACCGCCTGGGCATTGTGACCAAGGACGGCACCAACATCTTCCCCGACCGCCAGATGATGCTGTTTGCGCAAGACGTGCTTTCGCGCGTGCCCGGCGGCGAGATCATCTTCGACGTGAAGTGCACCCAGCGCCTGGCGCCCGCCATTGCAGCGGCCGGTGGCGTGCCGGTGATGTTCAAGACCGGCCACTCGCTGATCAAGGCGCGCATGAAGGAGACGAACTCTCCCCTGGGTGGCGAGATGAGCGGCCACATCTTCTTCAAGGAGCGCTGGTACGGCTTTGACGACGGTACCTATGCCGGCTGCCGCCTGCTGGAGATCCTGAGCCGCAGCAGCGACCCGAGCGCCGTGCTGAACGCGCTGCCCACCAGCTTCTCGACCCCCGAGCTGAATGTGGCCTGTGCCGAGGGCGAGCCGCACCGCCTGACGGCCGAGCTGCAGGCCCTGGCCGCAGAAACCTTTGCCGCGCCCGCCGCCATCAGCAGCATCGATGGCTTGCGCGTGGACTGGCCCGATGGCTTTGGCCTGATCCGCGCCAGCAATACCACCCCCGTGCTGGTGCTGCGCTTTGAGGGCCACACGCCCGAAGCCCTGGCCCGCATCGAGGCCGCCATGCTGGCGCTGCTGCACCGGGTCAAGCCCGACGCCCATGTGGGCGCAGCCAGCCACTGACATTGCCTGCCGCACGCCCGATGCTGTCGCTCTCCACCCCTTTGTGTGTCGCTGCCGCCCAGACGCCGTCGGCGCCGGGCGACTTGGAGCGCAACCTGCAAGCGCACCTGGCCTGCGTGCGGGCTGCCGCCCACCAGGGCGTGCAACTGCTGCAGTTCCCGGAGCTGTCGCTCATGGGCTACGAGCCCGCGCTCATGGCAGACCATGTACTGACGGCCGACCACCCCGTGCTGCTGGCCTTGCGCCAGGCCGCCCAAAGCCATGGCATGGCCCTGGTGGTGGGTGCTCCGGCTGAGCCTGCGGAGCAGGGCGCATTGCCCGCCATTGGTGCCTGGCTGCTGGGGCCGGACGGAAGCGTGGCGCTGTACCGCAAGCGCCATCTGCACGACAGCGAAGAACAATTTGCCAGCGCGGGCACGGACGACGCGCAGGTGCAACTGGTGGCCGGCGAGCCCACGGCACTGGCCGTGTGCGCCGACATCACCCATCCCGAGCATGCCCAGGCGGCCCGCGGGGCGGGCGCGGCCCTGTATGCGGCGGGCGTGCTGATCTCTGAAAAGGCCTATGCGGCCGAATCGGCCATGCTGGAAGGCTACGCGCGCGACCACGACATGGCCGTACTCGCGGCCAACTACAGCGGCACGTCCGGTGGCTACGTGAGTGCGGGGCGCAGCGCGTTCTGGGCGCCCGGTGGCCGCTGTGTGGTGGCTGCGCCGGATGACGCGCCCTGCATCGTCTGGGCACAGCGCAGCGACAGCGGCTGGGCGGGTGGTGTGCTGAGCCTGTCTGTGCCCGCATGAAAGCCGCGCGGGCCCTGTATTCGCTGCTGACCTGGAGCGCGCAGCCGCTGCTGCGCCGCAAGCTGCGCCGCCGTGCAGTGGCCGAGCCGGGCTACGCCTACGCGGTGGGAGAGCGCTTTGGCCGCTACCCGGCCCCTATCGACAGCCTGATGCCCCACAGCAGCACCGACCCGCTGGGGCGGTTTGTGTGGGTGCATGCCGTATCGCTGGGCGAAACCCGTGCCGCCGCCATCTTGCTGGCCCAGTTGCGTGAACAGCTGCCGGGCATGCGCCTGTTGCTCACCCACGGCACCGCCACAGGGCGGGCCGAGGGCGAAAAGCTGCTGCTGCCTGGCGACGTGCAGGTGTGGCAGCCCTGGGACACGCCGGGCGCCGTGGGTCGGTTTTTGCGCAAGTTCCGCCCGGCCATCGGCATCCTGATGGAAACCGAGGTATGGCCCAACCTGGTGGCGGGCTGCCGGCAGCGGCGCATTCCGCTGGTGCTGGCCAATGCGCGCTTCAACGAGATATCGCTGCGCAAGGCGCAGCGCCTGTCAGCCCTGGCGCGGCCTGCATATGGCGGCCTGACGGCAGTCTGGGCCCAGACGCAGGAAGACGCCACGCGGCTCGCGGCCATGGGCGCGCCGGTGCGTGGTGTGCTGGGCAACCTCAAGTTTGACGTGGTGCCCGACGCACAGCTGCTGGAGCGGGGCCGCGAGTGGCGCACGCGCACCGGCCGCCCGGTGGTCTTGCTGGCCAGCAGCCGCGAGGGCGAGGAGGCCATGTGGCTGGAGCAGATCCAAAAAAAAATACGGCAAAAATCGCCTCAAGCGCTAGTGGATCATGCCTTGGCAGCTATCAATAGTGAAGCATCTGGCGACGATCTTCCCCCCGTGCAATGGCTCATCGTGCCGCGCCACCCGCAGCGGTTTGACGAGGTCCACCAGCTGCTGCAGCGGGCCGGCCTGTCGGTGTCGCGCCGCAGCACCTGGGCGGCGGCACCTGCGGCCGCTGACGTGTGGCTGGGGGACTCGATCGGCGAAATGGCGTTGTATTACGGCCTGGCCGATGTGGCTTTGCTGGGCGGGAGTTTCGCCCCACTGGGCGGCCAGAACCTGATCGAGGCTGCCGCCTGCGGTTGCCCCGTGGTGCTGGGCCCGCACACCTTCAACTTTGCCGAGGCGGCGGAACTGGCGTGCGCGGCGGGGGCTGCCCAGCGGGTGCCTGACCTGGCCCAAGGAATGGCACAGGCTGCAGCGCTGGCGGGGGACGCCCGCGGCCATGAGCAGGCTAGCGAGCGGGCCACCCGGTTCGCGGCCACGCACCGAGGGGCTGCGCAGGCCACGGCGCGTGCGATTGTGGCGCTGGTGCAGCCCGAGGGCGGCCTGCATTAGGCTTCAGCAATTCATGCACGGGATGCACCCCGGCGCGGGGTGCAAGGACACAATTACTTGGCCAGCAGTGCGTTGACCGCTTCGATGTCCTGCTGCGACAGCGTGCCCGCCGCCTGGCGCAGCTTGAGCCCGCCCAGCAGCACGTTGTAGCGGGCCTGGGCCAGGTCACGCTTGGTCTGGTAGAGCTGGCTTTGGGCGTTGAGCACGTCGATGTTGATGCGCACACCCACCTGGTAGCCCAGCTTGTTGGCGTCCAGCGCGCTCTGGCTGGAGGCTTCGGCCGCTTCCAGGGCCTGCACCTGGCCCTGGCCGGACTGCACGCCGTAGAACGCTGCGCGCGTGGCCTGGGCCACGTTGCGGCGGGCGGTTTCGAGGTCGGCCTCGGCCTTGGTTTCGAGGGCCAGGGTTTCCTTCACGCGGTTTTGCACGGCAAAGCCTGCAAACAGGGGGAGGTTCAGTGCCACGCCCACGCTGGCGGCATTGCTGCGGGCCGTGACGCCGGGCGAGGTGATGGTGCCGTGCAGGTTGCGCGTGACGTTGTAACCTGCCTGCAGGTCCACCGTGGGCAGGTGCCCGGTTTCGGCTTTTTTGGTCTCCAGCCGCGCAATGTCCAGCGCAATGGCGGCCTGGCGCACGCCGGGCTGCTGGTCGCGGGCGGTGTCCACCCAGGTGGCAAGGTTGTCCGGCACTACGCCGGGCAGTTGCACCGGCAGTGCCAGGGGCTGCGGCTTGGTGCCGGCGATGCCGACCAGCTGGTCCAGCGCCAGGCGCTTGACGCGCAGGTCGTTCTCGGCGGCGATCTCCTGGGCAATCACCAGGTCGTAACGGGCCTGGGCTTCACGCGAATCGGTCACCGTGGTGGTACCGACCTCGAAATTGCGCTTGGCGGCGGCCAGTTGCTCGGACACGGCGGCCTTCTGGGCCTGCACAAAGGTGAGGGTGTCTTGCGCCGCCAGCACGTCGAAGTAGGCCTGGCTCACCCGC
>NZ_QAIM01000031.1:4964-7261 GCF_003061035.1 Acidovorax sp. HMWF018 | reverse complement strand
TCTTGGGTGGCGGCATCCAGCTGGGCCTGGGCCACATCCACGCCGCGCTGGCCTTGTTCCAGCGTGATGCGATTGGCAGGCCGGTACAGCGGCTGGGAGGCATTGACCCCCACGGTCTGTGCCGTACCGGTGTTCTCGATCTTGGGTTTGCTCAGCTCCACGTTGGAGCGGGTGAGGCCCCCGGTGAGTGCGGCGGAAGGCAGCAGGCCGGCGCGGGCCTGGTCGGCCTTGCGGGCTGCGGCGTCCAGCTGTGCGCGCGCCGACTGCCAGGCCGTGTCGTAGGTGCGGGCCGATTCCACCAGCTGCAGCAGGCTTTGGGCCTGGGCTGGTGCGCCCAGCGCCAGGGACAGGATGGACAGGGACAGGGGCCTAAACGGTGTCATTGGGGGTCCTTCGGAAGAGTCTGCGAATCGAATCGGGGTGGGCAGCGGCGGGCAGCACTGGGGCATGGGTGCGGCAAGTGCGGTCCATCAACAACGGTCCATCAACCACAAGGGGCGTCAGTAGCGCGGCACCGCCGGATCGCTTTCGTGCGACCAAGCGTCAATACCGCCGGTGATGTTGGCCAGATGCTCGAACCCGTGGTGCTGCAAGAACGAGGCCACGCGCAGGCTGCGGGCGCCGTGGTGGCACAGGCAGGCAATAGGGCGTTGCGCCTGGCGGGCGGGCTCCAGCTCGGCCAGCCGCGCGGGCAACTCGCCCATGGGGATGGCCACTAGCTCAAACCCGTCGGCGCGCACGCTGGCGGTCTGCAGCTCCCAAGGCTCACGCACGTCCAGCACCAGGGGCTGGCTGCCTTCAGGTGCAGCGGCAAACCAGGCTGACAGCTGGGCGGGGCGGACGTGATCGATCATGCAAAACTCCGAAGGCAACCGAAGGGCAGGGGGTCAGAACGTGAAGCCAGAGGGCTCGGGGAAGTTCACCAAGCGCGGCGCGATGGTGTCCCAGGGCGATGTGGTCTCAAAGCGGTCGCCGGTGCGGCGGGTCAGGGTGAAACGCATCACGGGCTCGCCACCCACGATGGCGCCCAGGCGGCCCCCATCGCGCAGCAGGGACAGCAGGTGGCTGGGCACCTCGGCCACGGAGCCACTGAGCACAATCACGTCAAACGGGCCGTCAGGGATGGCATCGCGGGCGCCATCGGCCTGGCGAACATCGGCGTTCTGCACGCCCGCGTCGCGCAGGTTCTCGCGGGCCATTTCGGCCAGCTCGGGGTGGATTTCGAGGGATACCACACGCTCGGCGCGGGCGGCCAGCAGGGCGGCCATGTAGCCCGAGCCGGCGCCGATTTCGAGCACGCGGTCGGTGGGCAAAATCCGCAGGTCTTGCAGGACACGCGCTTCCACGCGGGGTTGCAGCATGCTGTGGCCTTTGCGCACGGCTTCTTCAGCGTCGTTGCCCAGCAAGGGCACTTCAATGTCCATGAATGCCAGGCTGCGGTAGGCCGGGGGGACAAAGTCTTCGCGGCGCACCACGGCCAGCAGGTCCAGCACGTCGGCGTCGAGCACATTCCAGGGGCGGATCTGCTGCTCGATCATGTTGTAGCGGGCCTGGGCGATGGGATCGCTGATGTTGGCGGACGTGTTCAGGGGCAGGTTCATGGGATTTCTCCGTGGGGCAGATGCAAGGCCGATCGGGGCGATCAGGACAAACCTTCGATTTTAGGCGCTGCCGGGGCGCGTCCCATCTTGCGAAGGGCCCACTGGGCCAAGTCGTCCATGTAGCAATACACCACCGGCACCACCACCAGGGTCAACAGGGAAGAGGTAATGACCCCGCCGATCACGGCCTGGCCCATGGGCGCGCGCTGTTCCGAGCCTTCGGACAGCGCAAACGCCAGGGGCACCATGCCGAAGATCATGGCCAGCGTGGTCATGAGGATGGGGCGCAGCCGCACCCGGGCGGCCAGCAGCAGCGCGTCGGCGCGGGGCAGGCCGGGCACGGTCTGGCCCTGGTCGTTCACGTGTTCCTCGCGGGCACGGATCGCAAAGTCCACCAGCAGGATGGCGTTCTTGGTCACCAGCCCCATCAGCATGACCACGCCGATGATGGAGAACATCGACAGCGTGGAGCGGAACATCAGCAGCGCCAGCACCACACCAATCAGCGTGAGTGGCAGCGAGGTCATCAGCGCCAGCGGCTGCAAAAAGCTCTTGAACTGGCTCGCCAGGATCATGTAGATGAAGATGATGGCCATGGCCAGTGCCGAGATGGCATAGCCAAACGATTCGGCCATGTTCTTGGTGGAGCCGCCAAACTGGTAGCGGTAACCCGGCGGGAAGGTCACAGTCTCCAGC